>CALBZH010000399.1 GCA_937889795.1 uncultured Syntrophobacteraceae bacterium
AAAGGGTGTGCGTTTTGCTCGCCCTCCGGAACACCATCGGTGAAGACCACGTTTCGCGAATGACGATCTTCAGCTCCTCTCCTTTGGGGGGATCGAAGTTGTAGTCATCCAACGGGGCAAGATGGAAGTGCTTCTGCAGTCCCCTGCAGTGGTCCTCGTCAGGATGACTCAGGAGAAAGACATCAACGTAAGGCCGCCCTGCGTCATCCTTCAGGAGCCTCTTCCTCAGCTCTTTCGCGACATCGCACATGTCGTCGTCTTCACTTCCGGAAGCCTGACGGATATTGATGTCAACCAGGATGGCGGTCTTGTCGCTGTCGTCCAGCCGGATGAGAGTCATGTCGCCATTATCGACCGGAAAATACGTAATGGTTGGTGGCATGGATTCCTCCTTCTCAGGGATCACTTGGCTTGTCGGTTCAGCGCCGGCACTTGCCGTTGTCGCGATGCCATGTAGAGCAAGTGAGATGCCAAGCCATTGAAGGAATTCCAAGAAGCTGATTTTGCTGGAAATCCTGGAAACGGATCAAAAATGGCAACGATGAAATGAGAACATTTCTTGTAGCATCGCAAAAATTTTTCTAATCTAAGCTGATTGAAGAATCCTCACAGAAAACAGCATAGGGGATTTGCTACATGGCGAAGGTGCTCGTGACCTGGATCGGCAATACGGACTTGAACGCGCCAGTAAGAGGCGATGAGGTCGGCTTGGGACCGATTGCCCAGGCTGTCGCAGTTCGTGCCTTCGATGAAGCTGTTCTCCTCGACAACTACTTGGACGAGCGAGTCCCACAATATCTCACGTGGCTTAAGCTCAAAACTCAGAGCAAAATTCTGCTTAACAGCGTTCGTTTATCGAGCCCAACGAACTTCGGAGAGATCTACCAGGGTGCAACTGGTGTGGTGTCTGAGGTGATGAAGCGCTACGGTCCTTCGGTCGATTTGACCTTTCACCTCAGTCCGGGAACCCCGGCGATGGCGGCGGTGTGGATCATCCTGGCAAAGACGAGGTTTCCCGCTGAGCTCATTGAATCCTCCAGGGAACATGGTGTACGAACCGCCTCGGTGCCCTTCGATATTTCTGCGGATTTCATTCCTGACCTCCTTCGCAAGCCTGATCGAGAGCTGGAGAGGCTCAGCCCAGGCTCGCCACCAGATGCCCCGGAATTCGACCATATCATTCACCGTAGCCCCGTTATGAAACGGTTGATCGCTAAAGCCAGAAAGGTTTCACTGCGTTCGGTGCCCGTCCTCATCGAGGGGGAGTCGGGAACAGGGAAGGAGCTTCTTGCTAGGGCAATTCACCGAGCAAGCCCAAGGAGGGATAAGCCTTTCGCGGCCGTCAACTGCGGCGCCATCCCGGGAGAGCTGATTGAATCGGAGCTTTTTGGTCATCTAAAGGGTGCCTTCACTGGGGCTGACAGACCCCGAGTCGGTTACTTCGAGACTGCCAATGGAGGAACCCTTTTTCTTGATGAACTGGGAGAGCTCCCGCTTACAGCGCAGGTGAAGCTGTTACGGGTTCTCCAAGAAGGAGAAATCGTCAGGGTGGGTTCCTCCAAACCCTCAAAGGTTGATGTGCGCATCATTGCCGCTACCAACAAGAATCTGATCCAAGAGGTGGAGGCCGATCGATTCCGATCGGACCTCTTTTACCGTCTTGCTGTTGCCATCCTCAAGATACCCCCGCTGCGCGAGCGACCGGGTGACTTGGGGCTCTTGATCGATCGCCTGCTTGAGCAGATCAACGAAGAGAGCTCTCACGAGCCCGGCTTCACTCACAAGAAGACTTCTGTTGGCGCAAGAAATCTTCTTCTAGCTCACAATTGGCCCGGAAACGTCCGTGAGCTTCTGAACACCCTTCGCCGAGCAGCCATCTGGTCAGACGGGGCTACCATCAGCGCAGAGGATGTACAGGATGCGTTGCTGCCGGTCGCCACAAAAGAGGATACAGCCATTCTCAATCGCCCCCTGGGAACAGGCCTGAGTCTTCCCGAGCTTATGGCGACTGTGGCGAGGCATTATCTGACTCGCGCCATGGAAGAGTCCCATGGCAACAAGACCAAAGCCGCGGGAAGTATTGGGCTTCCCAACTACCAGACACTTACCAACTGGCTTCGAAAGCATAACTTGAATTCTTGATGGCACAGGGGTTGCTCGACCTAGGACCGATTTTATTGCCAGGGAATGGCAAACCCCCCGTCTTCTATTGCGGGGGAAGCGCCTCTTATGGAATCTATCACAAGACAGGAGCAGCATCTTGATCGCTAAACTGCTTCAACTTCGCGTCCTGGTCGGTTATCTCGGCGAGAAGGATCAGTTCAACTGGTGGGACACCGCGTTTCTGAACAAGACCGGTCAGAAATTTCTCGAAGTCAATTTCCCGAGGTCCGCTTTCGCCGCAGGAGTCCACTCCGTGACGGAGGCCGCTAGGAGGCTCCATGATGCGCGCATCGGCAGGGGCCGAGTCTTTCATCTCTTTCGGCTCCCTGCAGTAACGGAAGAAAAGGTTCATCTCGAGTTGATGAATGCCGATTCGGCCCCTCTCCTCAACGCCATCCAATCAAGGGACGAGGCGTTGGAGGCACTCAAACGGATCGCCTCTTCCACGGTGGATGCCCCGGACGGCCCTGTTCAGGTGGGAACGCTGCGCAGACTATTGAGCGATTTCGCCATCGAAGAAATGGCAAAGCACTATTACGACGCATTCACCTCTGAAAAGCAGACGCTCCCCTATTTCACTGTGGACTGACATGACGGGTAGAAGATACACATCGGCATTATCTAAGGGGCAGGGTCTGATTCAGGAAACCGTGTCGCTTCTCCAGATCTGGGAGCCTGGGGTGACCTCCTCGCAGTTGGTCTCAAGCGCTTTAGACTGCGGGACTCTGGCAAAGGCTACTGCCAATAGAGTTAGAGGTATCATCGCGGAGGGCTTCGGCCCGCGCTATTTGGTAGGTTCCCCAGCCCCAGCCCTCCAGCTGCGTTTTCTCTTGGCCAAGGGCGTTCCAATAAAAGCTCTGTCGCAGTTGTTCTTCGTCTATACAGCTCGGGCAAATCTGATTCTGCATGACTTTGTGCGAGAGGTCTATTGGGTTAAGTATTCAGCAGGCGAAACGCATTTAGGCAAGGAAGATGCGCTTCATTTCATCGAATCGGGGATCAATCGGGGTTTGATACCGAAACCATGGTCCACCAGCATGATGGACCGAGTGGCGGGCTATCTGCTCGGTTGCCTCCAGGCTTTTTCCTTGTTGACCTCTGCCCGGAAAGGTCGCCGTGAGATACTTCCCTTTAACATCGCTTCTCTCACGACGCTTTACTTCGCACATGAGCTGCATTTCCGCGGCCTCAGCGACAGCGCCGTCCTCGAACATGCCGACTGGGGGCTTTTCGGGCTTGAGAGCCGGGATGTGGTGCGCGAGTTAGAGAGGGTCTCATACGGCGGCCACTTCGTTGTCCAGTACTCGGGTGAGATCTTGAGAATCGCCTGGAAATATAAAAGCATGGAGGAATGTCTGGATGCCATCGCTGCAAGCGAGCTTTGATGAACTGAGAGCCCGGCTTCAAGCTGGGAGAACCCTCAGCAACACGGGGGACGACCCGGTCTTCTACCTGGTATTCAAGCCCGAGGAGATGCTTGAAGCGAAGCGCCGCTTGAAACAGTGGATTGCCAAGTTGAAAATCGATGGGTGGGCCGTTCACACCTTCTCCATGGCTGATGCAGTCCACGAGATTCTCGGGAGCCACATCCTGCGGGATCTCTGGTTGCAGAGCGAGGCCGACGATCCCCTCGACTTCGAAAGCATCAATGCCACGTTGCGCGAAGCCCTCACGGCCGATGACTCATTGAAGAACGCTCTCATACAGGAGCTGGACCAACTGGCGGGCGAACCCCACGCATTGCTTCTGGTCACGGACATCGAGGCCCTGCACCCGTATCTCAGAGTCGGGACGATCGAGCAGAAGTTGCAAGGTCGGTTCACCGTTCCCACGGTCATTCTTTATCCCGGTGTCCGCGCCGGCAAATCCACCCTCAAGTTCCTGGGAATTTATCCTGAAGACGGCAACTACCGATCCACCCACATTGGCGGTTTGTAGACGCCTCGTCCGGCGTCGCCGGTAACCAGCGAGCCAAGGTCCTCATGAAGCACCGAATCCAAGGGATGGAACGAGGTTATCCACCATGCGCATAAGGGAATTGTTCGACCCGAGCAAAAGCATCGACCGACGCATCGAGAAGGTCATCACCTATGAAACCGCGGACGAGGAGCGCATTCGGCAGGAAATCACCGAATACGTCGCGACCGAGAGCATCGAGGCCAGCTTCGAACGTTTGCTCGATCTCCTCGATGAGGGCATGAGCGGCGGGGGCGGCCATGAAATCGGCGTGTGGGTTTCCGGCTTCTACGGGTCGGGGAAGAGCTCCTTCACCAAATACCTTGGCTTCGCTCTCGATCCCGAGCGAGCTCTCGACGGGAAGCCTTTCCTGGAGTGGCTGCAGAACCGGTTTACGTCCAAGCCCCTCCGTGCAAGGCTGGCGACCGTTGCGAAGAAACACCCCACCGCCGTCGTCATGCTGGATCTTGCCAGTGAGCAGTTGGCGGGCGCCGCCATGATGGAGATCTCGAGCGTCCTCTATTCCAAGGTTATGCAGTGGGCGGGGTATTCTCGAGACCGCAAGGTTGCCTACCTCGAATACATGCTGGAAAAAGACGGGAGGCTCAAAGAATTCGAGTCACGTATTCCCGGGATGGCCAAAGGAAAGACCTGGCAGGAGATCCACAACCAGCCGCTGGTCATGAAAACCCTTGCTTCCCAGCTGGCCTCGAAATTCTATCCTGAACTGTGGGCCGACGCCAAAGCCTTCAACGAAATCACGGTGGATGAGGCGCACAAGGAGGACGACCGGATCCGGGAGATGATCGACCTCGTTCGGCGTCGCTCCCGTAAGGAGAACGTCCTTTTCGTCCTGGATGAAGTGGGGCAGTACGTGGCCGCTCGCGATGCTCTCATCCTCAACCTGGATGGACTTGCCAAGAACGTCAAGAACATCGGAAACGGCCACGCCTGGGTCATCGCCACCGCCCAACAGACACTCACCGAAGACGATCCTAGGGCTCACATGAACACGGCGAAGCTTTTCAAGCTCAAGGACCGCTTCCCTCTCTCCATCGATCTCGAAGCGAGCGACATCAAGGAGATCTGCATCCGGCGCCTCCTCGGCAAATCGACACAGGGAGAAAACCTTCTCAAAAGCATCTTCGAAGCTAAAGGCCAGGCCCTGCG
>CALBZH010000400.1 GCA_937889795.1 uncultured Syntrophobacteraceae bacterium
ATCTATTCAAGCAATTCGATCAAGCGCGCCTCGGTGACAAGGGTGGCCAACGGATCATCGAGGACCCCAAGCACCCGGATCGGTATCACTACTTTCACTGGGTGAACCGACTGCCCATCAACGCATCCCACCCGGACATCCGAGTCAATCTTCTCGAATAATATTGGGAAGTAACCGGCGATAAGATGCTCTGGTTCACCTGGGTCACCGACATCCCGATCACCGAGGGCAATGTCTACCGCCTCATGAGGGCCGGCCGCGCCCGGTGGAAGATCGAAAACGAGACCTTCAACACGCTCAAAAACCAGGGCTACAACTTCGAGCACAACTACGGCCTTGGAAAACAATACCTCAGCATGGTCTTCGTCAAGATCATGATGCTCGCCTTCCCGGTCGACCAAGCGCAGCAGCTATGCTGCGCCCTGTTTCTGGGCGCTCTCAAAAAGGCCGGATCCAAAAAAGCTCTCTGGGAGCAGATGCGCTCTCTTTTTCATTGCTTCAAGCTCGAGTCCATGGAGATGCTCTATCGCGCCATCCTCTACGGCTTCGAACTTCGAGAGCCCGTCATCACACAGGACACCTCTTAAGGGATGGCCTGGTGAGAGCAGCATCGCAGATCGTTGCCCAGTTTCATGGCCTCCAGTGGAAGGCAGTGGGGGCCTTTTGCCATTTTCTTGGCACAGGCAAGGGTGTTTACCCTAAAGCGGGCCGCCGGATCGTCTCAAGTTGACAGTCCGCCTGCTCAGCCAACAACGATCACCACAAATTCACCCTTCTGCCACTGGGTGAGCTGGCTATGCGCTCAGCAGCGGGAATTGCTGTCTTTACATGCGATGGTTGGATATCTCGTCGATCAGGACATCTCTGGAGAGCATTACCGAGGATATCAGACTGCTGTAAAACTTGAACTGATCGATAAATTTCTCACTATGAAAAAGTTCTGGAAGGAGCTCTCTCAATATTTTGAAATCCTCATAGACAGGCTGAAGTTGACTCATGATATCGTTTGAATAATGTAATTTAGTATTATGGAATAACAATGTGTTTAACAGAATATCTACGACTTCCTTTTCAAGGAAGGTAATCCGTCCTTCCGCTCCAGTAACATTGCATCCAAATTCATAATATGGATTCATGAATATTCTAAAATTATCTCTATAATCCGCAGTTTCTATGATAGTACGTGCCTGCTGTAATTGAATGTACTTTGACCAGTTATTTTCATTGACTTTATCTATGATGGGTTTTTTTGCAATAGCGCTTCGTATCATGGGTATCAATGTGTTCTCGGCTTCCTTGTGCGACGCGAGTGCGTGAATGTACTGAAGCCGCAGGTTGTGCAGGATGCAAAAGTAGGAGAACACGGCTGCTTCCTGATAATGGACCATGTTCTGAGGGATATGGCGGTGAGTCAAAAAGTGAATGAGCCTGTCGCTGAGCTCAAGGAGGATGGAGCAGGTCCCGGAGCTCTGTTCGATGTCTTCCTGAAAGGAAAGGCCTGCCCTGATATGTCCGTTGTGCTGTGTCAGCCATTGCATCCCGACGGGGATGTTAGAGGGTCCGATCCGGATGGAGAGCTGTTTCATGGCGTATTTCAGGGGGTTGGAACAGCTGAACTGGATCTGCAGTCCCTCTTCCGAGAAGTCGATGACCTGAAAGCCACTGATGACTTCATGGGCGGGGGGGGCTACCGCCTCGCTTGGGCTCGCCTCTTCGAGGGATGGCTTGCCATGGCAGAGAAAGACCCCGAACGGCTTATTCAGGGAATACTCCCCGCTCAGTGCTTCGGAGGACGGAAATCTCGGATATCGGCGTGCTTCTTCCTGCGGGCGCCGATGAGCCAGCAGAGCAACGATCTCGTTGTGAGTCTCGCCGTCGTTGAGCGTCTGATCAGGAAGCTCTTCCTCGAACAAATTCCGCATACCTTCTCCGTGAACGGTCTTTCTCTCGTCAACGCTTCCTTGTTTGTGTCGGAAATAAGCGCAGTAGGCGTGAGAACAATAAAGCACGGCATACGACCGGACTCCAGCGGTTGAAGCCGCTACTCACTTAGCGGCTATCATCTTCCAACACTTGAGCATATTTAGCCGCCGATCTCATGAGGATGGGCATGGGGATGCCGGTCGTGAGGAGGTCGTGAAGAGGAGGATAACCCATTTCTGTCCGATTGAAAGCTCGACGACGCGATCGGGGGGTCATCCTCCGTGTCCGGCGTGGCCGGGTGATCGTGTGGGAGCGGGATCGGTGGAGGCTCCCGCGGTATCTCTCTCAGGGAGGGGCTTCCGTGGTGCGTCTTCCGTCTTCGTGACGGGCTCGTGGTGGGAGGAGTGGTGGTCATGACCCCCACCGCCGCCCTGCTGGATTCGGCTTTCCGAATGGAGCAGGAAGTTCCCCGAAACGACAATCCGCTCGCCCGGCAATAGCCCGGCCGTGACCTGAATCTTGTCTTCGGAACGCCACCCCGTCTCGACATGGATGGGCGAAAACCGACCATTCCCCATGTCCACAAAGACCGTCTTTTTGAGTCCCGAATCCAGGATGGCGTCCACCGGCACGGTTACGGTCGTTGGATGGTGGATGAGCATCTCCACATCCACGACCATGTCGGGCCGGAGATCAAGACCGGGATTGTCCACCTCCATGCGCACCTGGTACGTGCGGGTCGCTGCATCGTAGCGTGGGGGGACGTCGCTTACGACCGCGTCCAGAGCTTCCCCCCGCTGGGGGAGGGTGATTTTGGCCCTGAGGCCCGGGCGAATGTGCCTGGATTCTCGCTCGTGAATGGATGCGAGCACCCACACGCGACTGAGGTCAGCGATGGTGAAAAGCTCGGAGCCCCGATGGATCCGCAAGTCGGGGGAAACGTTGCGCCCGAGGACCAGTCCCGTCACGGGCGATCGCAGCTCGATGGTGGAAGCGTACTGCCGGGAATGGGTGATTTGTTCGAGCTGCGGCTCGCCAACACCCATCAAGCGCAGCTCAACCCGAGACAGTTCGACCGGGTTTGTCAGAATGGCCACGTATTCCAGGGCAGCGCTTTTCGAGTAGGGTGCATTTTGAAAGAACTGCTGCCCCGAGGCGTGCTTGGGGTCGCCAGAGGCTCCAGCCGCCCTTTCGACCTCGTTTCGTTTCTGGCGCTCAGCCAGATCAAGTGCGTAGAAATACTGCTGTTGCTTGTTGAGAAACTCAATCGTGAAATAGGTCGCCAGGAGCTGGTTCTTCTGCACGAGACTCCCGGTTGTGCTCCCGTGGATTTCTCGGATCCAGCCATCCACCATGGTGACGAGGCGATGGAGACGGTTCTCGTCAGGAACCACGCGGCCCAAGGTTCTGAAAGATTGGGTGTGAGGCGCCAAGGTAACCGTGCCGACTTGAACCCCGATGAGCTGCTGTTTTTCCGTGCTGACCTGAACGGTTCCCGGGATGTGCGAGGGCTCATGCGAGGACGAGGGGGCATGTCCTCCCTCCAACCCCGCGGATGCCGCATCGTGATGGGCCGGCTGGTGTAACATCTCGGCCCCGGAGGCGATCCCCGACGACGGAGCAGGTGCTGTGGACCGATCGGGCTCCCGTTGGTGCCCCTCGACGGCGCTCCTTCGAGAGGCGACTTTCTCGTGCACGATCTCCGCTCCAAACGAGCCCAAGAAGACGGCAAGAAGCAGACCGATAGAAGACAACACCTTGTTTGCCACCATGCTCATGCCTCCTCTCCTCGATGCGAGCTCACTTGATCGTGAACGGGATCTTCATCGTAACCATCACGTCCGTGCCGCCGCGTTGCTGAAGGATGTTCACCGAGGCGAACGAATCGACCGCCCTAGTCGGTCGAATCAGGGCATCGAAACGCCTTGCGGTACTGCTCTGGATCGGCTGGCCAGCCCGTACGAGAACGGCACGATTGTATGAGCCATAGGGGGGGACTCCCAGTGCTCGGCCATCCCAGGCAATGAGAACCACATCCACGGGGAAGGTCACCGTGGATCCCCCGTACTGGGCGTTCAAATAGCGCAACAGAACCGTCTGCCCCAGCTGCGCATTGATGGAGATTTGGGTCCCTGAAACGCCGCTGTTTAGCTCGGGAGGCATGATCAGACGCGGTGGGAGCTCAACGGTGCCAGACCTGCCAGGGGCGTTGACCCCGGTCACGAAGAAGTAGTCGGGGTTGTAATCGTTGAAGAAACCGTGAGGAAAGTTGTCGTCAACACCCGGTGTGATGCCATGAGACGGGAAGAAGTCCTTGGCGTTGTCAGCAAAGAAATTCCAGTTGGAATCCAAAGCGCCCAGCACCCAGATCGCTTCCACGTCGTAGGGCACGGTATAGGCG
>CALBZH010000401.1 GCA_937889795.1 uncultured Syntrophobacteraceae bacterium
AGTGCCCGTCCGGTGTGGACATGGCCAAGCTGAAGTCGGAATTCCTGGCCCACTTCCATGCCGCCCATGGGATCACGCCGCGAGATCGTTTTTTTGGGCATATTGCCACGCTCAGCCGCCTGGGAGCACGTTTCCCTATGCTTGCCAATTGGGTACTTTCCAATCCGAAGGTACGCCTCCTGCTGGAGCATACCCTCCAGATCGATCGCCGACGCCCTTTTCCCCCTTTCGCGGCGCAAACTTTTCAGGCGTGGTTTCATGCGCGGAAACCTTCGAGCGACGGGACGGAGCGAACAGAGCCACGCAGTCCCCTCGTGCTCTGGGATGACGTCACGCTTTCTTACAACGAGCCCGAAGTCGGACGAGCCGCCGTCAGAGTCCTGGAAGCGGCGGGTTTTGACGTGCTGCTGGTCAACGGCAGGCGCTGCGAAGGACGCCCCTTGATCTCCAAAGGGCTCCTGGAGGAAGCCCGCCGCGACGCTCGCCACAACGTTACCTTGCTCGCTCCGTTCGCCGCCCGCGCCATCCCCATTGTGGGTGTCGAGCCGAGCGCCATCGCCGCGTTTCGGGATGAATACCCCGATCTTCTTCGCACCGTCGATGCTCGGCGAGTCTCACAACAGGCTCTGATGGTCGAAGAACTCCTTGCGCAGCTTGCAGAGGACGGCCGTCTGCATCTTCCGGTCAAAGGATTTCCGTTCCCGCGTCCTGTTCTCGTCCACGGACACTGCCACCAGAAAGCCCAGTCCGGGACCGAGCCGCTCTTGCGAATGCTGCGGCTCATCCCGAATGCATTGGTTGAAGAAATCCCCAGCGGGTGCTGTGGCATGGCGGGGTCTTTCGGTTTTGAGCGCGAGCACTACGATCTTTCGATGGCCATGGGCGAGGATCGCCTGTTCCCCGCGGTCCGCAATGCTCCACCCGATGCCATTGTTGCAGCGGCAGGAGTCTCCTGCCGACACCACATCGCCCACGGAACGGGCCGCCAGGCGTTGCACCCCGTTGTCGTACTGGCTAATGCGCTGGAAGAGACGTGATCGTCCCCGGTTTCGGGGGAATGGGATGAAGGATGCCCCTAAACGACAAGCAGGGAAGGAACCCTTTTTTTTCCTCCCCTGCCTCAAGAACTTGGGGCTCGGCTCATCCGTGGATGTGCCGAAGGAAAGCTCCCACCATACAGCGCTCCCCGAGCTTCTTAGTAAATATACTTTTCGCTCAGCTTTGCCTCCATCTCAATGAATCCCGGCTCCCAGCTGGTCGGACATTCGTCCTTCAGTCCCTCGATTCTATTCTCCAGTTCTCCCAGGAACATGTGCAAGTCCCTGACCTGGTCGATGATCTTCTCCTTGTCGCCGGATGAGACTCTGTCGATTCGGCTCAATACATCCTGGACCTTGGCCTTCCAAGCACCAAGCTCGGTTACCAGGCTGTCACAGTAGCTCTGCACGTCGCTCATCGTTATCTCCTTTGGGACGTGGTATGTCCCAATAAAGCAATGCTGTATCAGAGACTCTCTGTACACTTATCTTGTTGCACAGAGACGTTATCACATAACTAATAATCGCTCGTTTATCTTGTCAAGGGATCTGTTGGGCTGTGCCTTGAGACTGGACCGAGCTCGTGTGGCTGATCCTGCGGTGGAAGGGATTTAAGAGCCAATTCGGGGAATGGCCGGGCTCTCGTCCGTTTGGGCAGCCCGCAGAAAGCACAATGCCTGTGCCGTATGGGGATCGGCCACGACATGGGCATACCTTCCACCGCTGGCATGGGGGACATCAATGAGTCGGATGATATGCTCGAAATGGATGGCGTTGTCCACGAACCTTCCAAGGCAGTTCGAGGATTGCTCAAAGAAGCCGGCGTTGAATTCCGACTCCGGGGCATCAGGATAGAGCGGCAGGTAGATGATCTGGGATTCCACGAGATCGAGAAAGAAGTGCGTTCCGAAAGAGACATCCGGGACGTGCCCCGCTTCCTCCCGGGCGATTTCTACCAGGACGGATGCATTGTTGATGTCCGCATAGCTCGTGTTGACGCCGAGCAGGATGTTCGAGCTTCCCCACCTCCCTGGCCCCATCATCATGATGCGTCCCTCCACGATCTCCGGGTGTCGGTTGATCTCTCCCACAATACGTCCCACCTGCTGCTTGACCGCTATCGGTGCGTCCACCGCATACGCCTTCGGGTCGATGTGGAGGATATACTTGATATTCTGAACGGATCCCCCCGAGAGGGTTCGGCTTGTCCTGAAGAGAACCAGCGCTTGGGGGACTCTTTTGGGCAGATCGAGCCCTTTGGTTGCGCTGGGGGCTCTCATGGGACGGCACTGGACCAGGTTAAGCCGGATGGCTCCCGTCGAGGCGTCAATGGTCGCGGTGAATTCCGTGTCGACGGGATAACCGTAGGCCGCTTCCAGTCTTTCCAGCGCCGCCTTGATATAGCGGATGAAGTCCGTACGGGCCAGGAGGTTGTTGAACGTGAGAACACACCCCTTCGGGTTTTCGAACAGCGCGCTCTCGGGGTCCTTTAAAAACCCCTCTTGGAAGGTGGAGACGAAAAGCTCAAGATTCGGGTGCTCCGCTTCTTTGAAAATCTCACTCAGCGGCACACTTCGCAGTTCATTGCGATCGATATCCAGCACGTCCACAAGACGCTGGGAATAGTGGGCGATCTTCGATCCGACTTCGGGGCGAAGCAGTGGATGGCTGACGGCAATCATTCTGGGGTAGTCGCTGCCCACGCGATTGACCGCTCGCGTGCCCAGTCCGAAAACGAGTCTCACGATCCCCTGACGCGGGTCGATGCGGTCAGTCCAGCGATAGAGGTTGCGGGAAAAGGCAACGCCTGCGAGGGATGGGAAAAAGAACCTGCCATGGCGGGAGCCGGACACCCGCTGGACGAGGATCGCCATCTGCTCGTCCGCCTCACCGAGACCCCGCTGCCTGCGATAAGCGAGCGCATCCGGGTTGACGGCACTGGCGTAGACGAGCTTCACCGCCCGCAGAAAGGCTCGTAGTCGCGCGTCGGGACTTCCCTGGTTGACGCAGAACTCGCTGCGGTACTTCCCCGCAAAGGCATTGCCGAACCCATCCTCAAGCAAGCTGCTGGACCGGACAATGATCGGAGCCTGGCCAAAGTAGTCGAGCAGGTCCTTGAACTGTTCCATGATCTCATCGGGGAAGCTCCCCTCCAGAAAGCGCTCCTCGACGCGCTCGAACTCCTCGCTCGAAATCTGCGAATTGCGGGTCAAGCGGAGTCTGAGCCTGAAGAGATCGTTGTTGATGAGAAACGTGAAGAAGACATCCGAGCCGATGTAGAACGAATCATGCGCTTCGAGGATGACCGAAAAGTCCGGGCCTTCAGGGCTCCTCCGCAGAATGCGCCGGGCGAGCAGCATGCCGGCGGCCTTTCCACCGATCCGTCCCGAGCCGATCAGTCGGCTCCGGATCTCGAGCAATTCCTGCAGCGTGAGGAACTCTTCGGAGAGCCGCTTGAACGCGGGATCGCCTCCGATAATCATCTGGGAGAGCTCCTGCTTGAGCGCCTGGATTTCGGGGGTCTGCTCGAGCCGCCTCAGGTCCGCGTCACCGTACTGGGAGAGTTTGCGCTGCACGCTGTCCCACGGGGCCATGGAGGCAGCCTTGACGCTCAGGGGCGGCTTCCCCGCCGTGAGCGACACCACCGACGCATCGCCGCTCTGGAAAAGGGGAGTCAGCCTGTCTCCCGTGAAAAGGTGAGGCAGAAACATCTGGGACGAGTAACGGTCCCAAACCTTGAGCGGGTGGACGTACAGCGCATCCCCGGCATGGTAAAGATCGATGAGGACCTGGGTCGTGTCCCGAATGCGGGCGACGGCCCGATGGGCATGCCGTCCCCGAGTCAGGGCAAAATAGGCAACTGTGTCGAGCTCATGGAGATACGGGCAGGTGACTTGGAAAAAGTTGGCGAGGAGCTCGTCCGTTCCCCATTCGTTGACCAGGAAGGAGAGGTTGTCGAACACATAAAAGACCTTCGGGCCCTTCTCCTCGATGATCTGGTTGACCTGAGCGCTGAAGGCGTCAAAGCCGTGCTTTGGATCGACTTCTTCGTAGAGAAGACCGCTTTCCGGCCCCAATATGGCCTCATGCGGGGCGAAACGCACGTAGACGAGTGTACGGCGATCTTGCATCGCCTGCCGCACAAACGGACGGACAATCCCGAGGTAGGTGTCCAGGTCGTCTACTTGCCAAACCACGTTGTCGCCCAGTCGCAGACTCTCGATCACTTCATCGAGTGCGGGGATGCCGCACCTCACCGCAGGGGATTCCACGTTCGTTCTCTCGTTAGATCGGAAGAGCACACGTCTGAACTCCAGTCACGAGTGGATATCT
>CALBZH010000402.1 GCA_937889795.1 uncultured Syntrophobacteraceae bacterium
CTCTTGATTCTGGCCATTGCGCTGATCGTGGTCGGGCCAAGCAAATTGCCCGACGTAGCGCGAGCAATCGGTAGGGGCTACGCGGAGTTCAGAAGGGCGATGGATGAGCTCAAGCAGACCATCGAGCAAGACGAGACTGTCAGGGAGATTAAGGCGGAATTTCAGTCTGCCCAGAATCAAACCCTATACAGCAACGTCATGTCCCAATTGAGCTCCACGACGCAATCCACCAACTCATCGGGCGAGGAAACGGCCCCCGCTGCTGATACCTCCATTTCCCAGGATGATAATAAGATGGTCGTCGAGCACGAAAGCCAGACCAAGACCTGATTTGGGAAGTCTTTCCATGCTCCCTCGAAGATGATCGCACCTTTCCACGGAGAACACTCGCGAGCCTGAAAAGGCCTCGGGAAATACTCAGCATGCCAGTGGAGTGAACGGACCACCATGTCAAACGACGACAAAATGCCCTTCATGCAGCACCTGGAGGAGCTCCGCAAACGGCTGATCACAAGCGCCGTCGCCATTGGAATCGGGTTCCTCGTCAGCTATTCCTTCAAAGAGAAGCTCTTTGAAATACTTATGCAGCCCTGGATCAAGGCAATGCCGAAGGGACACGAAGCAAAGCTCATCTACACGGCGCCCCATGAAGCGTTCTTCACTTACATGAAGGTTTCGTTGATTGCAGGGACGGGCCTAGCTGTTCCGATCATTCTTTACCAAGTGTGGCGATTCATTGCTCCCGGGCTTTATGAAAATGAAAAACGATACCTGCTTCCTATTGTCTTCTTTTCGTCCGTCTTTTTCCTCGGGGGTGCACTGTTCGGGTACTTTCTTGTCTTTCCGGTAGGGTTTCAATTCTTCGCTTCCTTCGCCAGTGATTTTATTACTCCCATGGTTAGCACCAAGGAGTTCCTGACGTTTTCGGTCCGGCTTCTACTGGCCTTCGGCTTTGTCTTCGAGCTCCCCATCTTTGCTTTCTTCCTGGCTCGCTTGGGGCTCATCAGCGCTCAGTTTCTCAGGCGTCAAAGGAAGTTCTCCATTGTCATCATCTTCATTATCGCTGGACTATTGACACCGGGCCCCGACGTGTTTTCTCAGCTCCTGATGGCCGGCCCCTTGCTGGTTCTCTACGAGCTGAGTGTTTTGATCTGCCACATGTTCGGCAAGAAGAAGCCAGAGGAAGAGCTTGAAGCGGCCAATCTGCCCCAAGGTACCAAATAGCCGGACACTTCACTCACGTTGAGCAATCATTGAAAAGAGGAAGCGACGTCAATGCAGAAGATGATTCTGGTCCTGGCCACGCGAAACCAGGGCAAGACGAAGGAAATCCGGAAATTTATGGAAGATTATCCTGTTGAGATCAGGGATCTGAACGATTTTGGGCCGATTCCGGAAGTAGTCGAAGATGGTAAGACCTTTGAAGAGAATGCCTACAAGAAGGCTCACTTTACCGCAAAGATTCTAGGATTGCCCGCCCTGGCGGACGACTCCGGCTTGGAAGTGGATGCGCTCGACGGTGAGCCGGGGGTTCTCTCGGCCCGATATGCCGGTCCCCAAGCCTCCGACGATGAAAACAACGCCAAGCTGTTGTCCAGGCTCAACGGTGTCCGCAACCGAACCGCTCGATTCCGTTGCAACCTCTCGCTAGCCGTCCCGAGTGGACCAGCACTCACCTACGAAGCGACGTGTGACGGGCTGATCACGGAGCAGCCCCGGGGCACGAACGGCTTTGGCTACGACCCCCTTTTCTACTACCCCGAACGGGGAAAGACCTTCGGTGAGATGACATTGGCGGAAAAGTCGGAGGTTAGCCATCGAGGCAAGGCATTTCTGGAGCTAAAGCAGGAGATGGAGAAGGTTTTGAAATGGCTGGAGAAACGGTTAGAAGAGGAAAGCCTCATGCGCGGCAGGCATGAATGCCTTGGCCATTAATGCACAAACCAAACTCAAGGATCAGCGGTAGAATTTTTTCCAGGGGTTTCGAGCATTCTCTTGGACATTGAGCAGAGCAGCACGGAGGCCTGCAACGGCCAAGTCGGCACAGTGCTTTTCATGCTCCGGCAGTGTCTCCAGGTAGTCAAGCACCTCAGTGGGGCTGATCTCCCAGGCCTCACTGAGCGTTCTTCCCTCGGCCAAATGGACGACGGTGCTGGCACAGGCAAGCGAGTACAAGCATCCATTGGTCTCGAACGCAGCCGAATCCAGATGCCCATCACGAACCGTGAGGAATATCTCGACTGTGTCCCCGCACGGGCGGGTCACCTTTCCGTATCCATCGGGACATCGCAAGCGCTCCCGCTTCCCTCCCCGGAATACCATTTCAAGGAACCGAACGGAATGATTCTGCCAACGCTCAACATTCGATTGATCCATTTCCCCGCCTTATCTCGCAATAAAAGACGCATGCAGCCCGAGCATTCTCTGTCATTCGTGGATAAACACAAGCATGCATCACACGACGTCACCCGTGACGCCAGACTCCAATCGGTTGATCGGGTGCTGCCCACGTCCGAGCAGCCAAACCAGCTCATTCTCAGTTTATCGCAATAACGAGCCCATGAGAATTCTTAAAGCTCGATTCATGTCCTCGGGGGAGAATCCCCCTGAGCATAGGAACTTGCAAGCGCATTGCACTTGCAGGGAAGCAAGTGTAAATTATTGATTAGGTCCAGGATGCTGGCTTTGTTGTGCGGTCCCAGCCTTGAGCAGCCATTCGTCCGAGGCAGCCTCGCGACGCCAGAAGGTCTTGTGCCACGAGTGAATGGGGAGCCGGCGTCACCGCCTTGGTCGTAGAGTCGTATCAGTTGCTTGACCTGATTGAAGAACAAGTGCACTGTGAAAAGCAAGCGACAAAGTGGAGTCTTTTGGTGTAGACACTGGATCAGCGCGCACTGTGCTGACCATGGAATGTCGAACCGCCTCATCGTTCAAGGAGATGATATGGAAAGCGGGCAACAACCGAGGGGACAAAATACAATTCTCCCAAGAGTGTTCGTAACGGTCTGCTTCGGGATCCTTGTGCTCCTGGTCGTTTCTTGCTCCTCGACTGCCATGAGACGGGCAAACGAGGATTCGTTCAATTTGGTTGTCGAGAATTTTCATAACGCCGTTCGCTGGGGAGACTATCAAACGGCCGCCACATTTGTCGGACCGACGATGCAGGAGGATTTTTGGAGAATCAGCGACGCCCTGCAGAAACGAGTCTCCATCATGGAGTGTCAAGTCAAGCGATCATCCTTTGACCCAATCAGGAAAACCGGCGAGGTAGCTCTGTTTGTGCGCTATTACGCCAAGGACAAGCCGGAGGTGATCACGAGCATGATTCACGAGCGCTGGAAATTCTTTGAAAAGGAAAAGATGTGGTACTTGGTCTCACACGACCTCAACGCCTTGGAGAACTGAGGCTCATATTTAATTTTGCCCGTGCATCCTCTCCTCCCAGCGAAGCCTTTGGTCCTTTTCGGTCAAATGGGTTTTTGATATAAATCGTGTCTGTTTGGAGCGACTATCTTGAATTTTTCTTTGAGTCTGCGTTCATGACTCCGACCAAACCGTTCAGCGAGAAGCAGGCAGGATTGCCCCGCGTCAAAGCGGGGATATCAGTTTCACGACGATGGAGGCATGTCCATTGAGTCCGTTTTATAAGAACCTGGCACTGTGGTTGATCATCAGCCTTATGGTGATCCTGCTTTTCCACATGTTCCACCAACCTCAGCAAACGAGCAACGAAATCACGTACAGCGAGTTCCTGACCTCGGTTGCGAAGGGAGATGTCACTCGAGTGACCATTCAAGGGGATCGGGTGCAAGGAACGTATGGGGACCAGAAGCAGTTCCGCACGTTTGCGCCTCGAGACGCCGACTTGATCCGCACCCTGCGCGAGCATAACGTCGTCATTCAAGTCAAGCCCGAAGAGGAGTCTCCCTGGTATACGACCGCGCTCATCAGCTGGTTCCCCATGCTCCTGCTCATAGGGGTCTGGATATTTTTCATGCGTCAGATGCAAATGGGCGGCGGGAAAGCGATGAGCTTTGGAAAGAGCCGGGCACGGCTTCTCAACGAGAGCTCCAAGAAGATCCTTTTCGAAGACGTTGCGGGCGTTGATGAGGCCAAGGAAGAGCTTCAGGAAATCGTTGAATTTCTCAAAGATCCCAGGAAATTCACGCGGCTCGGGGGGCGTATCCCCAAAGGCGTGCTGCTGGTGGGAGCCCCCGGCACGGGAAAGACGCTTTTGGCACGCGCTATTGCCGGAGAAGCCGGCGTCCCTTTCTTTTCTATCAGCGGTTCGGATTTCGTGGAAATGTTCGTCGGTGTCGGGGCTTCGCGGGTCCGTGACCTTTTCATGCAAGGGAAGAAGAACGCTCCCTGCATCATCTTCATCGACGAAATCGATGCCGTCGGCCGCCACCGTGGTGCCGGTCTCGGAGGCGGACACGACGAGCGCGAGCAGACCCTCAATCAGCTTCTCGTGGAGATGGACGGATTCGAATCCAACGAGGGTGTCATCCTCATTGCCGCCACCAATCGCCCCGACGTATTGGATCCCGCGTTGCTTCGGCCGGGACGATTCGACCGACAGGTCGTGGTCCCCGTACCCGATATCCGAGGACGTGAAGGGATCTTGAAGGTTCACCTACGCAAGAAGCCTTTGGCGCCCGACGTCGAAACGCGAACCTTGGCGAAGGGAACTCCCGGGTTCTCAGGAGCCGACCTTGAAAATCTCGTTAATGAGGCGGCTCTACTTGCAGCACGAAAGGATAAGGATCTCATCGATATGGCGGATTTCGAATCCGCAAAGGACAAGGTCATGATGGGCCTTGAGCGCAAGAGCATGATCCTCAGTGAGGAGGAAAAGCGGAGTACGGCGTTCCACGAGGCGGGACATGCGTTGGTGGCGCGTGTTCTTCCCAACGCCGACCCTCTTCATAAAGTAACCATCATCCCGCGAGGACGCGCATTGGGCCTTACCATGCAGCTCCCTCAGGATGACCGCCACACGGCCTCGAAGGATTTTCTGAAGGACCAGATTGCGATCTTCATGGGAGGACGCGTCGCAGAAGAAATCATTTTCGCCCAGCAGACGACGGGAGCTTCGGACGATATCAAGCGAGCCTCGCAAATCGCCCGCAGGATGGTTTGCGAATGGGGAATGAGCGACCGGCTTGGCCCCTTGAGCTTCGGACATCGGGAAGAGCAGGTGTTTTTGGGGCGCGACATCACTCAGAATCGCGACTACAGCGAAGCAACCGCGATCAATATCGACGAGGAAGTCCGTAGAATCGTGGAAGAGAACTACCAGCGCGCAAAGGACATTCTCACTGAGCACGAGCCCATCCTGACAGGCATTGCTCATGCCCTGTTGGAAAGAGAGACTCTCGAACTGCGCGACGTGGATCAGATCATCCAGCAGATCAAGCCCGAGCTCATGGCCGTCATTGGCGCGGGAGACCAAACCAAGCCGGGGCCTCAGGACGTTGAAGCAGAAGCCACGGAGCCACAGACCGCCAGCCCAGAGCCAGAGGAAGCCTGAAGCACTGCGTTCAAAAGGTGACAGCCAGGACGGGTTCAAGATTCCATGCGAGAGTGAGTTTCAAATCCGATGCACGCGAGGAGATGTTATACCCTGCGGTCCAGGTCCAGGACATTCACGCTCGGTGAGCGAACGCTGATCATGGGCATTGTCAATGTTACCCCCGATTCTTTTTCGGATGGCGGGGCTTTTTTCGACAGCAACGACGCTCTCCGGCAGGCACGGAAGCTCATTGATGACGGAGCGGACCTGCTTGACATCGGCGGTGAATCCACGCGGCCCTTTTCGGAGCCCATAACCGCTGAGGAGGAGATGCGGCGCGTGCTCCCCCTGATCCGCGCCATACGGTCCTTTTCGGATATTCCCATCTCCATCGATACCACCAAAGCGGAGGTGGCTCAATCGGCAGTGGATGCCGGAGCGGATATCATCAACGACATCAGCTCACTTCGGTTCGACCCTAGCATGGTGCAGGTGGTAAGAGACAATCTTGTTCCGATCATTCTGATGCACATGCAGGGGACCCCCCGCACCATGCAGGAAGATCCTGCCTACGATTCACTGTTCTCTGAAATCCTGGCATTTCTCGAGGAGAGAATCCAGTTCGCTGTTGGGTCGGGCCTGCCCCGCGATCAGATCATTGTCGACCCGGGGATAGGGTTCGGGAAGACAGTCACTCACAATGCTCTCATTGTCCGCCATCTTGAGTTCTTGAATCTCCTGGACAGACCGGTCCTGTTTGGGGCATCGCGCAAGCGGTTCATTGGATCCATTCTTGACCGCCCGGTCGAAGAGCGTGAGGTGGGAACAGCGGTTGTGAACGCTCTAGCCTTGGCCGGTGGCGCTCACATCATTCGCGTGCACGACGTAGCCGTTCAGAGGCAGGTTGCACTCTTGTGCGATGCGGTAAGAGCTGCTTAGCACAGAGGCACGCTTGCCGTCTTTCTTGAAGCTTTCGGGCCGGGGCGACGGAGCCCACGGCTTGAAGGTCCCGATTGAGGAGCTCTATCATGGAAAAATTGTTCGGCACCGATGGAATCCGGGGCCTTGCTAATGTCCATCCCATGACCACTGACCTGGCCTTGAAAGTGGGCTGTAGCACAGCCCATCTCTTCAAGAGCCGACACAGACGGCCGAAGATCATCATCGGCAAGGACACCCGTCTGTCAGGATATATGATCGAGTACGCCATTACGGCTGGGATTTGCTCCATGGGCGTCGACGCCCTTCTCGTGGGGCCTTTGCCCACGCCGGGCATTGCCTTCATCACGACCAGTATGCGTGCGGACGCAGGGATCGTCATTTCTGCATCCCACAATCCTCACGAATACAATGGGATCAAGATATTCGGGTCGGATGGTTACAAGCTTCCGGATGAGATGGAACGCTATATGGAGCAACTGATGACGAGCGGGGAAATCGAGGATGTAAAACGTCCCCACCCGTCGGAAATCGGTAGGGCGCGCCGAATCGAAGACGCTCAGGGCCGCTACATCGTGTACTTGAAAAACACGTTCCCACGAAGCATGACGCTCGAGGGAATCAAGATCGTGATCGACTGCGCCAATGGAGCGGCCTACAAAGTGGCTCCCACCGTATTCGAGGAGTTGGGGGCCGAAGTCACTCTGACGGGAGACCGTCCGAATGGGAAGAACATCAACAAGGGTTGCGGTGCACTGTACCCGGAGGGCATGGCGGCACTGGTCCGCGAGCAGGGGGCGGACCTGGGAATCGCCTTGGACGGTGATGCAGACCGAGTGATCTTCTCCGACGAAAAGGGTGAGATCCTGGATGGTGACCAGCTCATGGCCATATGCGCCGCCCATTTGCAGGCCAGGGAGCAGCTCAAGGACAACACGGTCGTCGCCACCATCATGAGCAATCTCGGTTTCGAGGTTGCGCTGCGTAAACGCGGGATCAATCTGCTGCGCACTCCCGTTGGGGACCGGTATGTCGTGGAGCGCATGCGCCAGGGGGAGTACAATCTTGGCGGTGAACAGTCCGGACACCTGGTCTTTCTCGATCACAGCACGACCGGAGACGGCACTTTGTCCGCCCTTCAGGTGCTGGCAGTCATGCTGGGCGAGGATCGTCCGCTGTCGGAGCTCAAGCAAATCATGGAACGCTATCCGCAAAAACTGGTGAATGTCCCCGTCAGTCAACGGAAACCCATGGACGATATCCCCGAGCTCCTCCATCTCCAGGCCGTTCTTGCCGAACGTTTGGGAGGCGAGGGGCGATTAGTGATCCGCCCATCCGGAACAGAGCCTGTCATCCGAGTGATGGTCGAAGGGGCTGATCAGCGACTGATCGAGGAGGCTGCAGAAGAAATGGCTTCTAGCATCCAGAAGTACATGGCTTAGCATTTGCGGGACCGGATAGTCCCCCAATCAGCATCAAATCAAGCTCGACTCGACGCCGCACGATGGCAATGAATCATGAGGAATCCCATGCTCCTGGCGATGGACATCGGCAACACCAATACCGTTCTCGGTCTGTTTGACGACACGCAAATCATTCAGGACTGGCGCATTCGGACCGAAGTGAACGCCACCGTCGATGAGTACGGCATTCTCATTCGCAGTCTCTTCGCTGCTCATGGCGTTGCTCCCGCGACCATACAGCACATCATCATCTCCTGTGTCGTTCCGCCGGTTTTGAACTCTGTCGAGCGGTTCTGTAGCAAGTATTTCCAGGTTGAGCCGCTTATTGTTGGCCCGGGGATCAAGACTGGCATGCCCATTTTTTATGATAATCCCAAGGAGGTCGGCGCGGACCGAATCGTCAACGCGGTTGCGGCCTACGAGGCGCACCGGCAGGCCATGATCGTTGTGGACTTCGGCACCGCCACGACGTTCGATTACATTTCAGAACGGGGCGAATACATGGGCGGAGTCATCAGCCCAGGGATCATGATCTCGTGTGAAGCGCTTTTCCAAAAGGCATCCAAGCTCCCCCACGTCGAGATCTTCGCCAAACCCCTTTCCATTCTGGCAAAGAACACCATCACTTCGATGAATGCAGGCATCGTCTATGGGTATGCAGGGCTCGTCGAGGGAATCATCCAACGTATGAAGCGGGAGGTCGGATCCAACCCGAAGGTTGTCGCTACGGGGGGACTGGCGACGCTGATCGCAAGCGAGTGCCCCGCAATCGATCAAGTCGACGACTTCTTGACCCTCAAAGGCCTACGAATCATTCACGAACGTAATTGCAAGAGCCTATGACCCATCTCGCCCCTCTGCAACCGGGTGACCGCGTGGCTTTGGTCGCACCGTCAAGCCCTTTCGCTCGGGAAACGTATGAGACCATGCGGGCTGCATTGGAGGCACGTGGTTATTCGACTGCGCCGGGCAAGCATAGCGGCCGCGCGGTGGGTTACCTTGCGGGAACCGATGTCGAGCGAGCGGAAGACCTGATCCATGCCATCACCGACCCGAATGTAGCGGCGGTGTTCTGCATTCGAGGCGGCTACGGAAGTGGCCGACTACTGCCTTGGCTCCCCTTCTCAAGCCTCGCCCCGCACCGGAAGATCTTTGTCGGCCACAGCGATATCACCTTTCTTCATACGGCATTCACCAGCCTGATGGGATGGACGACGTTCCTTGGCCCTAACCTGGTCGATGCTGCAGCGATCGAGGGTGGTCTGGACGGGCTCCTCCGAGCATTCTTCTCGGGCGCACACTTTTCTTGGAACATCCAGCAATCCCAGGTTCTCAAAGACGGAACCGCAACGGGCAGACTTTTCGGAGGCAACCTGACCTGCTTCGCTCATCTCATTGGAACACCGTTCTTTCCGAATCTTGACGGGACGCTGCTGCTGCTTGAAGACCGGGGAGAGGCCCCGTATCGGCTGGACCGAATGTTGACCCACCTCAAGCTTGCCGGCGTTATCGACCGACTGGGGGGCCTTCTGCTGGGGCAATTCTCTGACTGTGGTGACATGGAGCTCGTCACCGAGATGTTCCTCGATATTCTTCGCCCATTTTCGTTTCCAATCGTGGGCGGTCTTCCTTTCGGCCACACCGATCAAAACGAGGTGATCCCTCTCGGCGCATGCTACAGCCTGAACACTTATGAAGGTTTCGTCAGAATCCAGCAGAGCCCGTTTCACTCGGAATCCTGACTTGGATGGGGCTCTCGACGATCTGTTTGCGGGCGCCATCCAACAAGGGGTGTTCCCTGGGGCGAGCCTCATCGTGGGGTCTGCCGGGGAGCCATTTCTTGAAAGGTCCTGGGGCAGCACCCACTATCATGGTGGTCGGCCAGTAGGACCTCACACCCAGTACGATCTCGCATCGCTCACCAAGCCTCTTGTCACAACCACGCTTTGCCTCTTGGCCGTTGGCAATGGAATCATGCAGCTTGAATCCCCGCTTGATCGGCTTATGCCTCGAAGAATCGTCCCGGCTTCGAAGACAACGATTACCCTTTTCCATTTGCTGAACCATTGCTCCGGATTGCCCTCCTACTATCCCTTCTACCGAGATCTCATCGCCTTTCCACCATCAGAGCGCAGGCAGACGCTGCTTTCCTGGATCCTCAGCTCTCCCCTGGCGAACCGCCCTGGACGGCATTGTCAGTACAGCGATCTGGGGTTCCAATTACTCGGCATTGTCCTGGAAGATCTATTCGAACGCCCCCTTGATAGGCTCGCATCTCATTTCCTTCTGGATCCTCTCCACATTCACGGGCTCTCCTATCGCCGACTGCGAACCGAAACGAGCCCGACGCGTCAGCCCCGGGTCGAGGAGAGTGTAAGAAAGGCGAATTTCGCACCAACGGAAGCGTGCCCCTGGCGTCAGCGGCTGCTCACCGGCGAAGTTCATGATGAAAACGCGTATTGCCTGGACGGAGTTGCCGGGCATGCAGGGCTTTTTGGAGCTCCCCGTGCCATTTTCCAGTTGCTTTCGCATTTGTTGGACGTATACAGAGGCATGGAATGCGACGCGGGCCTCAAGCAGGATCTACTCCGTCTGTTTTGGGAAAAACCTGGCCTGGATCCTGAAGGAACATGGGCTCTGGGGTATGACACGCCCAGCGAGACTGGGTCCAGCGCGGGAAAGCGGTTTTCCCGACACAGCGTGGGGCACCTGGGATTCACCGGAACCTCTTTCTGGATCGACCTGGAACGCGAGATCATCATGATCCTGCTCAGCAACCGAGTCCACCCCACGCGGACGAATGAAAGAATCAAGGCCTTTCGGCCGCTTGCTCATGATCTGGTGCTGGAAAACCTCAATGACGACTGAAAAAGACAAGAAGATATATCTCATGGGAATTGGCGGTATCGCCATGGGAACCTTGGCAACCATGCTCATCGAAAAAGGATACCACGTCACGGGATCCGATCAAAAGCTTTACCCTCCCATGAGTACACACCTTGAGTCGCTCAAGGTCCAGCTTTGTGAAGGATACCGTTCCGAAAACATTCAAGCGGCATCACCCGACCTGGTCATCGTTGGCAACGTCATTCGCCGAGACAATGTGGAAGCCCAATACGTCCTTGATCACGGCATTCCGTATCTGTCCATGCCGCAGGCCATTGACCGTTTTCTCTTGGGATACCACAAGAGCATGGTCGTAGCCGGTACCCATGGTAAGAGTACCACGTCCGCGCTGCTCGCGTGGGTGCTCGCACAGGCTGGTCTCGACCCGAGCTGCTTCATCGGCGCTTTTCTGCTGGATTGGGGCGCCAGCCACAGGATCGGCAAGGGTCCGTACATGGTTCTCGAGGGAGACGAGTACGACACGGCCTTCTTTGACAAAGGCCCCAAGTTTCTACACTATCGGCCCCATATCGCGATTCTGACGAGCATCGAATTCGACCATGCGGACATCTTCAAAGACCTGGGGGCTGTGATCGAGGCCTTTCGCCGCTTCGTGCTGCTCGTCCCGGAAGACGGCAGACTCATCGTGAACGGAGACGATCCGATCTGCCTTGAGCTTTCCCGCGAATGTCGCGGGACTGTCGAGACCTACGGCGTATCCGAAGCGGCTGACTGGCAACTGGTCAGAACGGAATACTCCGACGGATCCGTTCGGTTGCTCATTCGACATCGCGGCACATCCCTTCAGGCCATTGTTGAGAGCCGGTTGCCCGGACGCCATAATGCCTTGAATGCCCTCGCCGTCCTGGCCGCTGGCTCGGCTGCCGGCCTTTCCATGGGAGTGATGAAAGCTGCCGTCTTGTCTTTCCGAGGTATTAAGCGAAGACAGGAGGTTCTTGGCGAAGTGGCGGACATTGTGATCCTGGACGACTTTGCGCACCATCCTACAGCGGTTCGAGAAACCATTCAGGCAATTCAGGAGTTCTATCCAAATCGACGGCTGATCGCTGTCTTTGAGCCCCGCACCAACTCCAGCAGGCGCAACGTCTTTCAGGCCGACTACGAGGCGGCGTTCGACCGGGCCGACTTGGTCTTCATCAAGCAGCCACCGGGGTTGGACTCCATCTCAGCGGCGGAAAGGCTGAACGCTCCCGGACTTGTCGATGGAATCAGGAATCGCTCCGTCGAGGCGACTTACTGTCAGGACGCCGATAACCTCCTCGTGAGCCTTGGATCGGTCGTCTCTCCCGGGGATCTCGTGCTGTGCATGAGCAACGGCGGCTTCGATGGGGTGCCTCGACGTCTCCTGGAATCGCTTCGTGAACGTTTTGGCGAAGCCTGAGAAAGCTTTGTGCGGCACCTCGGGGGCAACGGAGGTCGCGCTGCCATTGTTCACTCAAGCCCGGTATTGTCTCCTCCGGAATCGAGACAAGCGATGCCTAGGATCCTGTTACACACTTGTTGTGGCCCTTGCACGATTCATCCCCTTGACCGACTGCGGGACGAGGGCTGGGGCGTACACGGCTACTTCTATAACCCCAACATACACCCTTATCAGGAGCGCCAAAAGCGGTTGGAGGCTCTCCAATCATTGGCTGAACAGCGGGACCTGCCCCTCATTGTTCGGACTGAATATGAACTGGAGCACTTTCTTCGAGCGGTGGCGTTTCGTGAGGAACAGCGTTGCGTCATCTGCTATTCCATGCGACTTGAGGCAACCGCCATGCTGGCGAGAAAAAGCGGATTCGACGCATTCACCTCTACCCTGCTTTACAGCAGGTATCAGAAGCACGCGACCATCCGATCGATCGCTGAAGCCGCCGCACTGAAGTACAGCATCCCCTTTTTCTACCAGGACTTCAGAACAGGGTGGAGCGTGGGGCAGGAAACCGCGAAAGGGATGAATCTTTACA
>CALBZH010000403.1 GCA_937889795.1 uncultured Syntrophobacteraceae bacterium
GTATTCAGCAGTGATGATACAGAGGATACGGGTGTCTCTCTTTCCGATCTTCTCCGCCTGTCTCATTCTGCCTCCTGCCTCCAGTTTTCTGTTTCCTTCCTGAACTCTGCAAACGTCTGGTCCAGTGTATCCAGGCGCGCGCTCATGCTATCCAGGTCGCCCGCCTTACCCAACTGTTCCAGTTCGAGGGCCAAAGCTCTCAGGGACTCGCCGCCCACGTTGGCCGCGGCACCCTTGATGGTGTGGGCCTGACGCTCGGCTCCGGCAGCGTCTCCCGCCTCCAGATACCCCCGCAGCGCTTGGATCTGCTGGGGCATGTCGACCAGGAATCCTTGGAGGATCTTTCCCACCAACTCCTCGTCACCCATCAAGCGCTCCAGCATGGCAGCGCTATCCCAGATGAGTGATGCAGGATGCGTGTTGGATGATGCATGAGACGCTGGTTCCGCATTCCGTATGCCACATTCATCGCTTCCTTTCGGCAGCCATTTCTCGAGGACCTCCGTCAAGATCAAGAGGGAGACAGGTTTGGCCACATAATCATCCATGCCCGCCTCCAGGCACATCTCCCTGTCGCCCTGCATGGCATTGGCTGTCATGGCAATGATCGGAATGCGGGATAATGCAGGATGAGACGCTGATCCTGCAATCGTCATTTCCCTGATTCTCCTCGTGGCTTCCAGGCCCCCCATTTCCGGCATCTGCACGTCCATGAACACCAGATCGTAGGGCAGGGTCTCGAGTGCCTCGATGGCCTCGCGCCCGTTGGCCACGGCATCGGCGGAAAGGCCCAGCTTCTTGATGATGCCGAGCGCCACCTGCTGGTTGGTGATATTGTCCTCGGCCAGCAGGATGCGGGCCTTGCGGGGCGCGAAGTCGGGTAGCGCCTCGCGGGCCGTATGACGGGTGGCGATGGGTGGCGGGGCGCCCTTTGTTGTGTCAAAGGCCAGAACCTGGGAAAGCACGTCCCTGAGTTCCTCATGCCGGACCGGTTTGACCGCATACCCGGCAAAACCGATCTCATGCAGCCGCTTGGCATCGCCGCGTGCACCCAGCGAGGAGAGCATTACCAACCGCGTGTCCGCAAGCTTGGCATCCGCCCTCACGACGCGGCCCAGGGTTTCGCCGTCCATACCCGGCATCTGCATGTCGACGACGGCCAGGCGGAAGGGATCATTCGCTCCCCAGGCTCGGTACAGTGCCCCTAGCCCCGAAGCGCCGTCATTCGCCTCCTCCGGGAGCATGCCCCAGGACGTTAA
The DNA here is from genome assembly GCA_937889795.1 of uncultured Syntrophobacteraceae bacterium. Lineage (GTDB taxonomy): Bacteria > Desulfobacterota > Syntrophobacteria > Syntrophobacterales > Syntrophobacteraceae > CALBZH01. The sequence goes on from CALBZH010000403.1 coordinate 1,260, forward strand.
ACGCGTGGTCAGAATCTCCCGGCTGGTGGCGTTATCGTCCACAATCAATACCCGCACTCCGGAAAGCTCGGCGGGCGGCGGTATCTGCTTCGCCTCCGTCTGCAGGCCGAAACGCGCTGTGAACCAAAATTCGGAGCCCTGGCCCGGGACGCTTTCCACACCGATCTCGCCCCCCATCAAGCCCGCCAATTGTTTGGAAATGGCCAGCCCAAGGCCTGTGCCGCCGTACTTGCGAGTGGTCGATGCGTCGGCCTGGGTGAACTTGTCGAAAAGTAGCTCGAGCTTATCCGGGGAGATGCCGATGCCCGTATCGCACACGGAAAATCGTAGCAGACCTTCATCATGCATTACTCTGCTCACCCTCACCGCTACTTCCCCTTGGTGCGTGAATTTTATCGCGTTGCCGGTCAGGTTCGTGAGGATCTGGCGCAGGCGGCCCGGATCGCCCGAAAGCAGCGTGGGTACGTCGGGATCCGCGGCGCAGAGCAGTTCCAAGCCCTTGTCGTGGGTCTTGATGGTCATGGTCGCGGCAAAATCATCCAGAAGACTCTGCAGATCGAAGTCCAAAATCTCCAGGTCGAGCTTGCCCGCCTCGATCTTGGAGAAATCCAAAATATCGTTGATGATTCCCAAGAGGGCCTCGCCGCTGAACTTGACAACCTCGGCGTAGCGCCGTTGCTCCTCGTTGAGATCGGTATCGAGCAAAAGGCCGGTCATGCCGATGACCCCGTTCATGGGCGTGCGGATCTCGTGGCTCATGTTGGCCAGGAACTCGCTTTTGGCGATACTGGCCGCCTCGGCCCTGGCTACGGTCGTGTTCAGCTGCAGATTCTTGACCTCCAGGGCCTGAGCAAATTCATTCAGGCGCGTTTCCGCTTGCTTCCGCTCGGTGATGTCGATCATTACGGTCAGGAAGAGTTGTTGGTCATGAGACGTAATGATTTCCCCCGAGAAAAGACCATACCGGTTTGATCCGTCTTTGGCGCGGACCTGCAATTCCACATCGGTAATCCGTCCCTCGACCAATAGCCGTTCAGCCACAGCTTTTTGCTGTTCCACATTCGGGAAGAGGTAGTTCGGCGGAGGTTTTGCCGAGCACATCCGACCGGACATATCCGAGTGTCTCGAGAAATGCCTCGTTGACATTCACCAAACGGTCTTCGGGCAAAGAGGAAAGCACCATGAGCGCCGGGTTGCGGAGAAATAGCCGCTCGAAATGTTGTTGAGCCTCGTGTTCGATGATGAGGTCCCTGCTGACGCTAAAGATGCAGTCCTTGCCGTCCCATGTGCCAAAGGACACGCGGGTCTCCACTGGAACGAGCGTACCATCCTTGCGCTGCAGCGGCAGAGTGTAGATGCTGCACTCACCTCGGAGTGGTGCTGTTAAGGACTCTTCCGCCTCCCGTTGCCGATCTTGAGGGTAGAGGTCCAGGATACCCAGGGTCT
>CALBZH010000404.1 GCA_937889795.1 uncultured Syntrophobacteraceae bacterium
GAGGAAATCCTCGTGGCGGGTGGGGCCGACGTTGCAGACGCCGTCCGTCACCAGGATGATGCCCGTGGTGCGCTCCGTGTCGACCATCGCGTACGCCAGATCGAGTCCTTCGAACAGGGCCGTCGAGCCCTCGGCCTTAATCTGCTTGACCTGCTGAATCCAGGACTGCACCGCTTCCGGCGCGGCCTGCACGTAACCTCCCGTGAAATCCTTTGCCTGAGTGTTGAAGGTCACGATGCGGAAACGATCGTTGGGGGACATCTTGCCGAGCGTCCGGGAAACTCCCTCGGCGAGGGTCGCGATCTTGCGTCCGGTCATGCTTCCGGAGACGTCGAGCACGAAGGTCCAGTCGACGCCTTCCTCAATGCGCTTGAGGGAGCCCGCGGGGGTGACGACGACCATGAAGGTACCGGGGCTCTTGGGATCCTTCCGGTACGGCACCAGCTCCATACGCGCGGGAGCGGTCTCGTCCAGGCGGTAGTAAAAGACCACATCCTGAGCGAGGGTTGCACGGTCTTTGTTCTCCAGACCCACCCGAATGATGTCACCCGACGCGCCGCTCTCGCCTGGGCTCGATTCCTTGCGGATTGTGGCCTGATCCTGATACACGGGCAGTCGGACGTCTTTGACGGGAAAAGCCGACTTGAGCTCAAGATTGAAGCCGAAAGGCCCCTGCACCGCGCTGTCCACCGCCCAGAAGCGGTTCCGGTCGTCGTCCACATTGCCTTCCGCCAGGGGGTAAACGTAGCGCCCCACGCCCAGGTCGATCTCGATCGGTTGGTAGTAGACAAATTGGACCCGCGTTTCCGTCTGGGATCGCGCCACGCCGACGTGGATGTTGAACGCCTTGAACTCGTCCTTTTCGGCGAGTCCGGTGTCATTCCCCTGGGCTTTCTGGCTTTCGTAGAGGGCTCGAGCACGCTCTTTTTCCACGACCTCACCGTGGCTCTCCTTCCCGTCGAGCCACAGGCTTAGCTCCGACAGGCTGGCCTGCTTCGGGAGGGGAAAGGTGTAGACCACCTCCACATCCTGGCTGCCGCCGTTGAAGAAGACCTGATCAACCTGTGTCTTGGCAAACCCGTTGTTGATGGTCACCTGGACCTGATGGGATCGGATGGCAATGGGAGCGCTCTCTCCATGAGCCGGCTTGAGCAGACCCGCCGCCCGTGCCTCCGTACCCGCAAAAATGCCAACGACCAGAAGCCACAGGATGATCCAGGCTCCCCACCTTCTCGACCGCTCTGTGCTGATGCTTTTCATGGCCTTGCCTCCTTGTGCTGGATGCGCGCCGAGCGCGCTCCGCCGTTCCGCTCCGTCCGAATGACCGCCCCGCGGCGCGGGACGTTCGCGTATTGGACATTGGCTGCACGATGTCTCAGATGTGGTTCGAATGAGCAGGGTCCATGCCAGTGAGAGCTTATAGATAAATACTAAGAATTACAGTTAGATGCATTGGTGTTCAATGGTTGGCTGATTTGGGTTCTTGGTTTTGCTTGGCATTTTCTGCATGCATCATGTACATTGAATGCATGCAGCAAGATGAAATCCTTTCAGCAGACGACCGTGAATTCTTTCAGCTCGTCTCGCGGGCGGCCTTCAGCAATCCCTTCAGTGACGACCGCGTCGAGCTGGACCTGAAGATCGCGCGGTGCTCCGCGAGCGTCTCGGATGACGAGCGCGTTCAGCGGGTGGTGCAGGCGGTGCGGGAGCGCATTGATCGGCTGGAGGCGGAGGGGAGAGCGGATCTCGGGCTCTTTGCAGCCGAAGATCAGTTCATGATGCAGAGCAGCTTTCTCTTCGAGGTCTTCCACCGCTTCATTCCTCAGCTGGACCGCATGATCCTGGACCAGGTCGAGGCCGGGGAAGTGACCTGTGCAGCCCCCTTTGCGGGGGACGCGCTGAGGATGCTCGCGAGTCGCGGCTTTTCGCCGCCGGAGCGGCTCCGCTTCTTCGCCATGTTTTACCAGGTTCGCCGGGCGTTCCATTTCATCGAGAGGGGGCTCATCGGGGAGAGCCCGTCCATGAAGCAGCTGCGCCGGCATCTCTGGGCCAATGTGTTCACGCACGACATCCGGTGGTACGAGCGTTACCTGTGGAATCGCATGGAGGATTTCTCGACGCTGCTCCTCGGGGAGACGGGGACCGGAAAGGGCACGGCGGCCGCGGCTGTCGGGCGCGCTGGCTTCATTCCGTTCGACCCGAAAAAGGGCTGCTTCGTCGAGAGCTTCGCCCGGAATTTCATCGCCATCAACCTGTCCCAGTATCCGGAATCCCTCATCGAATCCGAGCTGTTCGGGCACCGTAAGGGGGCCTTCACGGGGGCCATTGAGGCGCACCAGGGGATGTTCTCCCGGTGCAGTCCCCATGGGACGATCTTCCTCGATGAGATCGGTGACGTCTCCATGCCGGTGCAGCTCAAGCTGCTCCAGGTCCTGCAGGAGAGGACCTTTTCCCCCGTTGGCAGTCACGAGAAGATGCGCTTCAACGGGCGGGTGATGGCGGCCACCAACAAACCCCTCGACGCAATCCGATCGCAGGGTCAGTTTCGGGATGATTTCTTCTATCGGCTCTGCTCGGATGTCATCGTGGTTCCCTCGCTCCGGGAAAGGCTCCAGGAAAACCCCCGGGAGCTGGACGCCATATTGGCGCATGTGGTCCAGCGCATCCTGGGGGAGGCCGCGCCCGATTTGGTGCAAAGGGTTCGGGACGTGCTCAATCGGGACGTGGGTCCGGACTACCCGTGGCCGGGCAACGTGCGGGAGCTGGAGCAGGCCGTGCGCCGCATTCTCCTCACCAACCGTTACGCGGGCGATACGAGAACAGCCGCCCCCCGTAAGACCCACAAAGGGTTTGCGGCGGATCTCGAGGCGGGAAGACTGGATGCCCGTCAGCTCGTGGCCAGCTACTGCGCCATGCTCCATGAGCGGTTCGGGACGTACGAGGAGGTTTCCCGGCGCACCCGATTGGATCGCCGCACGGTGAAGAAGCACATTGAGCGGGTGTCTGCGAAACCGGGAAATGGAGCGGAGAGAGAATGACATACAAGGGGGGGGAACGCGGAGGAGGGAGAGGGGTGGCTTTGGGCTGTTGATCCACAGGGCTCATTCAACGGGGCACCCCAAACGCCAATCGCCCAACATCGTCAGAGAGCCGAATCATCACGTTCACGCAAAGGAGATTTGGCGTCCGTGACGGAGGGCTCCCTGACAATACCCGTCTGTCCGGGAGCCTTCCTTGGATTGCCGCCTCAGACTGGCACCGCGTCATGTTGGGGTCACTTCGACCCAGCCCCCGGCACCTGGCGCGGGTGCGTCATGCTCTCGGGGCTCAGGATCTCATCGAGGGCTTTTTTCGAGAGCCACCCCTTTTCCAGCGTGAGGTCGTAGACGCTGCGCCCCGTGTCCAAAGCTTCCTTGGCGACCGCCACCGACTTTTCGTAGCCCAGAACCGGATTGAGTGCCGTGACCAGCCCGATGCTGTTCTCGACATACTGGCGGCATCGGTCGCGGTTGGCCTTGATGCCGCGGATGCAGCGGCTGGCGAGGACAATGCACGCGTTCTTCAGGATCATGAGCCCGTGGAGCAGGTCGTAGATCAGGATGGGCTCCGCCATGTTCAGCTCGAGCTCGCTGGCTTCCGCCGCCATGGAGATGGTCATGTCATAGCCGATGATCTGGTAGCAGACCTGGTTGACCATTTCCGGGATGACGGGATTCACTTTCCCGGGCATGATCGAAGAGCCGGGCTGCATGGCCGGAAGGGTGATCTCGTAAAGGCCGCATCGGGGGCCGGAGGACATCCACCGAAGGTCGTTGCAGATCTTGGAAATCTGCACGGCTGCCCGCTTCATGTTGCCGGACATTTGGGCAAAGGAGCCGCCTTCCTGGGTGGCTTCCACCAGATTCTCGGCTTTGCGCACCGGGATCCCGCTGACTTTGGCCAGCTTCTTCGTCACCAGCTCGGCATATCCTGGAGGGCTGTTCAATCCTGTACCGATGGCGGTGGCGCCCATGTTGATGTCCTGGAGCTCCTTGGCGGCGTGCTCGATGCTCTTCATGGAGCTTCCGATCATGACCGCGTAGGCACTGAATTCCTGACCCAGGGTCATGGGGACCGCATCCTGGTTTTCCGTGCGCCCCATTTTGAGGACGTCCGCAAACTCCACCGCCTTGGCTTCCAGCGCGGCTTTCAGCTCGCCCATGGCGCCCA
>CALBZH010000405.1 GCA_937889795.1 uncultured Syntrophobacteraceae bacterium
TCTCGGTGAATGACGATGGACAGGGGATGAGTGAGGCCGATTCCGAGAAGATCTTTCAGATGTTTCAACGGGATGACAGTTCGGGAGAAATCGAGGGATCCGGTCTCGGGCTGGCCATCGTGAAGGAGATTGCAGACCGCCATGGAGGGAAGGTCTGGGTGGAGTCCTCCCTCCAAACAGGGACTCGCTTCTTCCTTTCCATCTCGAAGACGCTTCCGGCGCAGGGTGATGACCGGTGCAGTCAGCCAACCTGAAGCATTCCGACTGCCGACGTCGGCAAGCTCGACAAGGCGTCCTCCCCTCTGAAGAGACTTCGGCGCCCAAGGGAGACGGATCATGAAATCCTGTCGCATCCTCGTGGTGGAGGATGAGCCCATTGTTGCAATGGACATCAGAGAGAGGCTGCTGGCGCTGGGCTACCAGCCTGGCGGACATGCCGCTGAGGCGGAGCAGGCCCTGGCACTTGCGCATTCCGAGCAGCCCGACTTGGTGCTCATGGACATCCGCCTGCGGGGTGACACGGACGGGATCACCCTGGCCGAGCAAATCCGTCGTCACCTGCACATTCCCGTGATCTTCCTCACGGCGTTCTCCGAGGAAGAAACCTTCGACCGGGTCAAGCACGCCGAGCCTGATGGCTTTCTCCTCAAGCCATTCGACGACCGCGAGCTCAAGTCGGCCATTGAAATCGCCCTGTACAAGCACCAAACAGACCGAGAGATTCGGCGCCTGAATCGGCTCTTCGACGTCCTCAGCCAGGTGAACCAGGCGGTGGTACGCTGCAGGTCGAGGAAGGAATTGCTCGACAGGGTGTGCCGCCTGCTGGTGGAGCGCGGCGACATCGACTTCGCTTGGGTGGGTGACTTGGACCGGGGATCCTCACGCATTTATCCGGTCGCCCAGTTCGGGGAGGACCACGGGATCCTGGATCACGCTGAGTACCACGTCGAAGGAGGCCCAAGCAGCCACACGGGTGAGGCCAATCCGGGCAAAGCCATTCGCACGGGAGCACCGGCCAGCTGCAATGACTGTGGAGCGAGTGGGTGCCTTTTCCCGGCGGAGCAGGCGCCGCTGACCTTCGGCTTTCGGTCGTGCGGCTCCTTTCCGCTGCGATTTCAGGGGGTCGTGGAGGGCAGTCTCACCATTTGCGTGAGGGATCCCGGATTTTTCCGCGAACGGGAGACCGAGCTGCTCCGAGAAGTCGCTGAGGATGTCTCCTTCGCATTGGACAAAATCGAGAGCACCGCTCAGGCCGAGCGCTTGAGAGACGAGCTGCAGCGCCAGTCCTTGTTTCTTCAGGCGCTGATGGACGCCATGCCATTCGCTGTCTACTACAAAGATGCCAACCTGCGTTATCTGGGATGCAACCCTGCCATGGAGCAGCTTGCAGGCGTTCAGGGCAAGGCGATCGTCGGAAAGACCGCCCATGACATCTGGCCTCGGGACCTGGCCGATGAGTACGAGCTGGCGGACAGGGAGCTGGTGGCCGGGGGCGGCCCCCAGGTCCATGAGGGGAGGCTGCGCTCGATGGAGGGCGTGGAATACGATGTGATCGACCACAAAGCCCTCTTTCACAACCCTGACGGCACCGTCGCGGGGATTGTCGGTGCCGTCGAGGACATCTCCGAGCGAAAGCGTGCGGAAGCCGAGCTGCGCATGAGCGAGGAGCGTCACCGAGCCATCGTCGAGGATCAGACCGAGCTCATTTCCAGGTTCCTTCCGGACTTCACTCTGGTCTTCGTCAACGAGCCTTACTGCAGGTTTTTCGGAGAAACGCGGGAGCAGCTGATCGGCAAGGACTTCTGGCATCATGTGCCGGAGGACAGACGAACCGGCCTCACCAAATTCCTGGAATCCCTCACCCCCGAAGCCCCCGTTGGGACCATCGAGCACTCGGTCGTCCTACCCAGCGGCGACCTATGCTGGCTGCAGTGGACGGATCGCGCCATTTTCAACGCAGCGGGCGAGGTCGTCGAATACCAGGCCGTCGGCAGGGACATCACGGAGCGCAAGCTGCTGGAGGATCAACGAATCCAGGTGGAGGCGCAGCTGAGACAGGCCCAGAAGATGGAGGCCCTCGGCACGCTTGCCGGCGGTATCTCGCATGATTTCAACAACATTCTCGGGATCATCATGGGATACACCGAAATCATCAGCTCCGATCTGGGCGAAGCACATCCTCTCCAGGAGGAAATCCAGCAAGTGCTCCGCGCCGCTGGGCGGGCGAAAGACCTCGTCCAGCAGATCCTGGCCTTCAGCCGTCAGGGTGAGCAGGACAAAAAGCCAGTCCAAGTCGGTCTCATTGTCAAGGAGGCGCTCAAGATGCTTCGGGCCTCCCTCCCCTCCACCATCGAGATTCGACGGGACGTGAGCACAAAAGCCGTTGTCCTCGCCGACCCGACCCAAATCCATCAGGTGCTCATGAACCTCTGCACCAACGCCGCCCACGCGATGCGGGAACGAGGGGGGCTGCTGAACGTGACGCTCGAAGATGTCAGCCTGGATCCGAAAGCCATGGGCCGTCATTCGGGCCTCAAGCCCGGGCCTTATGTGAAGCTGTCGGTTAAGGACTCGGGACACGGAATTCCCCCGGGCACTCTCGAGCGTATCTTCGACCCCTTCTTCACAACCAAGGAGAAAGGAGCGGGAACCGGCCTGGGCCTGGCGGTGGTGCACGGCATCGTGCAGAGCCTCCGCGGTTCCATCGACGTGGCAAGCATTCTTGACCAGGGAACAACCTTCGAGGTGCTCCTTCCGACCATCGCTCGGACAGCCATTCAGGAAACGGAGACGTCTCCGTCTCTGCCGCGCGGGACCGAGCAGATACTCGTGGTGGACGACGAGCCCT
>CALBZH010000406.1 GCA_937889795.1 uncultured Syntrophobacteraceae bacterium
CGCCTCCTCCGAGAGCAAGCTCGAACCCCTCGAAAAAGGCCTGCCACTCCGCCGAGACTTGACCCGGTGCCGCTTTCCAGCGTTGGTATTGCGCATCAAGGAATTCGATGCTGTTTGCAACCGGAATGCTCATGTCTTTTTGCCTCTCGCGATCGTTGGCGTTTTCAGGGTCTGTTCCGCTGCACACAGGAAGGCTGTAGGCCATGCTCTTGCCCCGAAGCAACCGGGTGGGGCACGCATGGCGTCGATGATGGCCGGAGGCGATTGCTTTGGCCGAAAAGCCAGAAATCAAGCCGCCATGCGGAAAACTAGCACCCCCATCCAAAATCTGTCAAGCGCCAGAGCACGGCGAAAAAGTCTCACATCCGACTTGTCAAAGCCCGCTCGTTTGAGTACAAATGCGTTCTGCCGACACGGAAGCGCCAAGCTCACTGGTGGGGCTCCCGGACTTCAAATCCGGTGTGAGGGCGTGAAGGCGTTCTCAGGTGGGTTCGATTCCCATGCGCTTCCGCCATCCTATCAAGGTCCTCCGCCGAGGTCTCAGACGTGGCCGATCCCGAAGCCAGGTACGATGAAATGATAGGGAAGCTGAAAGCGGGCAGCCAGAAATTGACTCCCCAACGGCTTGCGATTCTCCGGGTTTTGGCGAACAGCTCCGATCACCCCTCCGTTGACGATATCCACCAGAAGCTTGCCAAGGATTTTCCGGGCATCAGTCAGGCAACGGTCTACCGAACCATTATGATGGTCAAGTCCTTGGGTCAGGTACTGGAGCTCGGATTTCCCGACGGAAGCAACCGCTACGACGGCAGCAAGCCGGACCCTCATCCCCATGTCATCTGCACGCGATGCAAGAGGATCATTGATCCCAATGTTTCCGATTTCATCGACCTGCCCAGAAAGATCGCCGAGGCGAACGGCTTCGAGATGGTATCCTATCGCCTGGATATCTTTGGGGTTTGTCCCCAATGTCGCCACAAGGCTTGATTGGTGCGATTGCTTTGGCTTTCCAGTGCCCAGGTTGGCTCAGCCTGTCTGACTGCTGACAGCGACATGCAATCAGGGAGGCGGCAGAAAGCCGCCCCCCAGCGGTCAGAATCGATCCGGCGCGTTGCAGCCACGCCCGTTCCGGCATGCCTTAACGCAAAAACGCTCCGATCATTCCGGCGGACTCCAGTCTAGTCCTTGCTTCGGCCCCACGGATTTCTTCCGTCCGCCCACCCAGGTTGAGAACCCTCTCAGACGCGTACCAGAAAAGGTCATCCACCTCTTCCAGGGACGTTGAGCAGTACGGACATTTTCCATCACCTGGTGCATGATCCAGCAGAACATCGCACCCGCCGCACTGGCAGCCCGGGCTCTTGCAGGCACAGGGATAGACCAAACGGTAAACGCGTCCCTGGTTGACCGCATCCAGCGTCGCGCTCATTCCCAGTACGGCCTTTTCGACCGTTGGATTGCTCTTTCGAGCAATCGTGATCAGATCTTCAACCAGGCTCAGCTCCTGCTCCCGCTCGATCTGCTCGATCACCGGGAAGACCAGCTCCAAAACCTCGCCGGCCTTGGCCGTGACCGACACGCGAATACGCTTGACCACCTTGGCTGCGACGGTCTTGGGAAGCAATCGCTGGAAGACGGCGGTCACCTCCTCGGGCCCCGCCAGCAGCACCCCATCCACTTGGTATTCGTTGATGATGCCATACAGAATGTCGGCCGCATCCTTGAGAAACCACTCACTCCACTGGGCCGCTCTGCGCTGCAGCACCATCTGCGAGCGCATCTGATCGCTTCCGCTGGTCGATCGGTGCTTGAACGGAGGATCCTGGAAGACATCCGAAACCTCTTCGATCTGCCCCATGGTCACCACGAAAAAACGTGCCCGCTCGCGGTCCACGAGGACGACTCCATAACGCGCGTGCTCCTCGACGACTTCCCGCAGCACGCGAACATACGGCGTCGCGCTGTACCAGACCTGATTGGCCAGGCGCACAGGCAACGGCTCCTCGAAAAAGAAAGACTCCGATGCATCACAGAAGAGAACGAGGCTCTTCCCCTTTGGGAGATTGAACTCGACACGCTGACGAACCCACTCCGCATCCTCCTGAAAATGCTTACTCTTTCCGTCATCCTTGATTTGAAGCTCGATTCCCTTGAGCAAATTGTCCAGCGCCAGTCGATAGCCGCCTCTCCGATTCACGGGATTGCAGGGATCCAGGTTCAGGTAGACGCTCAACACCGGAGAGTCCTCTCGCGAGGCCCTATCACCAAGTTCTTGAATTGCTTGGGGCTGCAGGACACTCATCGCATCTTCCTCCATTCTGAGACGTTCTCCTAAAAGAAACTCTTCACCCAGGGGATGAGAGCCACAATCAAAGGCGCGATGGCCAGAGCGGGCAAGAAGCTGGCCAAACGCAACTCCTTGATACGCAAGAGCTTGAGCCCAATCCCGACGATGATCAGGCCCCCGGTAGCGGTCATTTCAGCAATCATGGGCTCCGAAAGCAGCGTGCACAAGACACCGGCGAAAAGCGTGATGGACCCCTGATAGAGGAAAAGGGGCACGATCGAACAGGCTACACCCCACCCAAGGCTCGCCGAAAAGGCGATGGAAGCAAACCCATCCAACAGGGACTTGACCGCAAGCACCTTATAATCGCCTGAAAGGCCATCTTGAATCGAGCCGAGAATCGCCATGGGACCGATGCAGAATACCAGGCTGGCCGTGACAAATCCTTCGGCAAACGAGCCCTGACCCTCACGCGTGAGGACAGTCTGTAGCCACCGTCCCAACCGCTCAAGCAGCTCCTCCAAGTGCAGCAGCTCTCCACAGATGGCACCCACCAGCATGGCTCCGAGCACGATGAGGATGTTGGCAGTCCCAAGAGCCATCTGCAAACCCACCAGGCTTGTCACAAGCCCGAGACCATTCAGCACCGTGTGCCTCATTTGCTCCGGAAGGCGGCTTCCGACCGATACGCCGATAATGGACCCCACCACAACCGTTCCCACGTTGATGAAGGTGCCACTCATCAATCCACCCCCATGAAACAAGCCCCGTCAGCCTCCCCGGGCAGGAGAAAGACCCCATGGTCCATGTTTTTCCCAATGGGGGACAGCACCTTCTTCACAAACAAAATCTCCAACAATGCTGGCATCATGATCCCTTCAAGCAGAAGACAAGATAAACGACGAAATAAGAATGCCCTGACCCCAGCAGGCCTCTGCCCCAAAGGATATTGCATGCGAACGCCGAAGGGAAGAGGATGCTACGCCGCGCCACCCCAGGTTGATCTTTCAGGCCTGGTAAGCTATAAGCGGACTTGTGGGCTTAAGCTCAACTATCGTCGTGTTTGACTAACCTGCCTGGACGGTTCCAATTTCTCCATTGCACCGAAAGGAGTACACACCATGGCTGTTTGGAAATGCAACAATTGCGGCAATACCGTCGACCTGATGGCTCCTCCCGAAACCTGTCCTTCGTGCAAGCAGAAATGCGAGTTTGTGGATGTCTCGTGCTACATCCCGGAATGCGGGGGACCCAATTCAGGCAACATCAATCCTCAAGTTTTTCAAGAAAGTTACAAGACTGACAAGAAGTAGGGGCTGGCCCTCGGGGAGAATTCTTTCCGTTGAATGGGTTTACCCTCTTGACTCGTGAGTTATAGTAGAGATGGAAAGTAAATCTTTCCTCCTCCGGAGAGAGTCGGGTCCCCCCCTCCTACCTGGCTCTCTCCTCCTCTTTTGAGACTCCGTGAGCCTGCATGAGGATCCAGCCTAAACCCTCTGCCCTCTTCAGTTATCAGCCCTGCTGGCTTGTGCCGGATGCATAGATTCCCATCTGCTTCAGCACGGAGAGCGCGACTCGTCGCTGCTTCTCCCCGTAAAATTTCACGTAGTGATACACCGGAACCATCTCGTAGCCACGGATGAGCTTGTGGTCCCCTCCAAACCCCGGGTCCATCACTTCGAAGCCGTGCCGGATGGCATATTCGATGGGGTGATAATAACAGGTGGCAAAGTGCAAAAAGGGGACTTCCTTGTAACAGCCCCAATAGCGGCCATACAAGGCTCGTTCCTTGTGGTAAAAAAGCGCCAGCCCAAATCGCTCCGTCCCGGATCGCGCGACCGAAAAGCAGCACCGTCTCCGAAAGCTCTCTCCCAGAAGGTTAAAGAAATCCTGATTCAAGAAGGGTCTGATCGCCGGCCCCATGTGTTTGATCCACGTTCGCAAGTACATGTCAAAGATGTCGTCAAATAGCGCGCTCGGCGCATGGAGGCCGTCGACCATTTCGATGTCAATTCCCAGCGCTTCGATACTGCGCAGCTCCCGCTTGATCTTGGTCCTTCGGCTGGACTTGAAGGACCCCAGATAATCTTCAAAAGTCTGATAGTGTTGATTGTGCCAGAGATAATAGTAACTTCGGAGCGCCACATACCCCTGCTGCAGGAGAAGAGCATGGAGGGGCGACTCCGGAGCAACAAAATAGATCCTGGCCGTTGCGAGGTTTCTGGTGATGCAAAGATGATCGACGTATTGGAGCAGCAGTCGCGCCACCAGGTCCGAGTCGATGTCAGAGCGACACAGAAACTGGTAAGCCGGGACAGGGGTGAATGGAAGCGTGCCTACCAAACCGTGGTTGAACGGAAGCCCCGTAAACTCCGAAAGGAATTCGATGAGCCCTCCATCCCCGAACTCCACCCAAGCCCGGTCCCGCTCATACAGGGGTGCCAAGCCGATCGGCACGTTGTCTCCTGAGTAGGCGACCAGATGAATTGGACGGTAGCCCCGCTCCTCGGAAACAGCACCCGAAGCCTCCAGTGCATAGAAGTACTCCCACTCCATAACGGGGCTTGCTGAAACGGCCAGCTCGTTCCAAACATCCGGATCGATGTCCCCCGCGGCGGGATGTGTGCTGAAATGAATAGCCATGAGCTATCCTCGGTTCCTCGTCTAAGAGGAAGAGATCCACGGTGCACCATCCCGATAACCCCAGGCCCTGAGAGTGCAGCCGAGCGCTACAAGGTCCAATCCCGTGGTCGAATTTCGTTGCTCTCGCCTGGAAAGCGAGTATGTTGCGAAAGCATCAAACATCATTATATCCCATCGGACAAGGAGGTTCTTCGATGATTGACACCCTCGTACTGGACAAAATCGACACGAATCGCGAACGGTACGTCGAGGAGCTTTTGGGATTCCTCCGCATCCCCAGCGTGAGCACCCTTACCGACCACGCCCCAGACATGCGCGTCGCCGCGGAGTGGGTCCTCAACCACCTGAACGGTCTGGGCTTTGAATCCACCGTGTTCAGGACGGAGCGGCACCCCATCGTGTTCGGGGAGCACCTGAAAGCACCGGGAAAACCGACCCTCTTGATATACGGTCATTACGACGTTCAGCCTCCCGATCCCCTTGACGAATGGATCTCCCCTCCCTTCTTACCCCAGATCCGTGAGGGCTATGTATACGCTCGCGGGGCCTGCGACGACAAGGGACAGTTCTTCACCTATCTCAAAGCCTTGGAAGCAGTGATGGCTGTCAAGGGAAGCCTGCCGGTCAATGTCAAGGTCCTCGTGGAAGGGGAGGAGGAAATCGCAAGCCCCAGCCTACCCCCATTTCTCAAAGAACACCACGCCCGCCTCAAGGCCGATGTTGTCGCCATTTCCGACGGCTCACAGTTTGCGCCGGGAATACCCGCCATCACCTACGGCCTCCGAGGCCTCTCGTATTTTCAGGTCGATGTGCAGGGACCTCGCTTCGACCTGCATTCCGGTGTCTTCGGGGGAATCGTTCAGAACCCCGCAAGCGCCCTGATTGAAATGCTTGCCCAGCTCAAGGGTCCAGAAGGCACCGTGGCAATCCCGGGGTTTTATGACGACGTCCTCCCCCTCGAGCAGTGGGAGCGCGAAGCAATGGCTTCACTTCAATACGACCACAAGGCGCTCTTGGAGTACCTCGGTGTCGACGTATTGGTCGGGGAATCGGCCTATTCCACCCTCGAGCGGAAAACCGCCCGACCAACGATCGATTTGAACGGGATTTACGGGGGGTTTTCGGGAGAAGGGGCCAAAACCATCATCCCTGCCAAAGCCAGCGCCAAGGTAAGCATGCGGCTCGTACCCAACCAGAGCTCGGCCAAGATCAATGCCTTGTTCAAGGAGCATATGCGGAGGCTCACTCCACCGGGCGTGCGAGTGGACGTCACGGAACTGCACGGCGGGGACCCTGTCCTGATTTCCCGAGATCAACCCAGTGTGCAAGCCGCCCAGAAGGCCATCGAGATCGGTTTCGGGAAAGCTCCCGTTTTCATCCGTGAAGGCGGATCCATTCCGATTGTGAACCTGCTCAAGGAAATCCTGGGGAGTGAGGCCATTTTGCTTTTGGGCTGGGGCAGCCCCGACGACGGTGCCCATTCCCCGAATGAACGATTCAATTTGCAGGATTTTCATCGAGGCATTCGCGCGGCGGCGGCTCTTCTTTTCGAGCTGGCCAGCTGAGAGCTCGGAGCTCGCGCGCGAGAGTCTCCGGCAGCGCCAAGACAGCGCTCGCCGCCGCTCCATTGCCCCGTTTCCTGCAGCCGTCACCGAAAATGGCGCACTTGCGGGCGAGCTCGCCAAATGCCGCGGCGCGCTGCTCTTCGCTCAAGATCCCACTGCGGAGCAGCTTCTCAATCGCCTGGATTCGGTACAGGTCCAACGTAGGAACGGTCGAGGAAAGCTGATCGGCGTGCCCTCCGCGCTTGACCACGAGAGGCCGGTTGAGCAGACCGATCGGATACCGGCACCCGATTCGCAGCCACAGATCGTAATCTTCGCAGGCTGGAAGAGATTCATCGAATCCCCCGACCAAATCGAAAACGGATCGGTGGATCATGACCGCTGAGGGACTCACTAGACAGCGCTCAAGCAAGCGGTCGAAACAATAGCCATTGGGCTTGATGTGGCACTTTTTGGGATTGAGCCTTCTTCCATTCCGAAGCCAGATCTCTTCTGTCTGGAAGACGCGAAGATGGGGGTTCTCGGCAACAAAAAGCGTTTGAGCCGCAAGCTTTGCGGGCAGCCACACATCGTCCGAATCGAGGAAAGCCAGCCAATCGCTGCGCGCAAGGCGAATACCCTGGTTACGAGCAGCACTGACTCCCGCGTGATCCTGCCGAACATAGCGGACCCGCTCTGATTCGACGGAGAAGATCTCGGCCGTCTCATCCGTGGATCCGTCATCCACGACAATCACTTCCCAGGGAAGGCATGTCTGAGCAAGAACCGAGTCCAACGCCTCGCGGACGAAAGCAGCTCGGTTGAAGGTCGGGATGATCACGCTGATCATCATGGGTCTCTCACTCCGGCCCGTCCCCTCTTGTCGATTTCCCCGGCATGAATCTTGATCGCTTCGACTTCCGTCACGGCCGGGGCGCCATGAATTCCGGGCCGATTGGGGTCTTCACATGTCTGCTCAGAATCGCATCCACCTTTGCGAGATCTTCTTGGTCGATCCTCCACCCTGCAATCCCGACGTTTTCCTCCACCTGGGATGCCGTCCTCGCTCCGGCAATGACCGTGGTGACACCCGGCTGATGAAGGGCCCAACGCAAGGCGAATTGCGCCACGCTCTTTCCATACGAGGCAGCGATCTTTTTCAGCTCTCCCACGGCCTTCACATACTGCACGAATCGGTCTGGCTTGAACTTCGGATCGCCCCGACGCAGGTCGCCTTTTGGAAACTGTTCGTCCCCTTTGAATTTTCCAGTAAGCATTCCCCGACACAAGCCCCCATAAACGAGAGTTGCGATCCCATTCTTGTGACAGAAGGGGAGAACGTCCTGCTCAGCTCCACGCTCGAAGAGGTTGAAAGGCGGCTGGAGGCTGATGACCTCCGCGTGCTTGAGGCAAGCTTCGATCTGACTCACATTGAAGTTGCTGAGACCGATATAACGGATCTTCCCGACCTCCTGGAGTTTGACCAGAGCCTCCATGGACACCTCAAAGGACGTACTCGAATCAGGCCAGTGGACTTGGTAAAGGTCGATCTTGTCAACGCCAAGTCTGGACAGGCTGTCGTCGATCTCTAGACGAATTCGATCTGGGCTGGCATTGCGACTGACACGCTCCTTTTCGTCCCACTCCAGGCCGCATTTTGTGGCAACAACCAAGTCGTCGCGTCGCCCCCATTCCCGTATTGCCCTTCCGACAAGGCTTTCGGATTTGCCGAAGCCATAGACAGGCGCCGTATCGACAAAGTTGATCCCTAGCTCAAAAGCCTTCAACAAGGCTGCAACCGATTCCTCCTCGTCCGAACCGCCCCAGGCCCATCCACCTGTTACCCAAGTCCCCAGAAGGATGGGGGAAACATCCAGATCGGTCTTGCCGAAACGAACCCGCTCCATGGATTACACCCTCCTCAATCAGACCTCACGATAACCGAGCCATATCCCGATACAAAAACCGATGATAGGCCATCGCCTCACGCGTGTCCACACAACAGGCTCGACTGGAGGCACGCGGCGGAACTTTTGGATTGTCAATGCAGCATCATGATGGGTATTGTAAAAGTCTAGGGTCAACATCGACAACATGGAGATCCTCGCAAGGAGGGAGACGTGAAGCTGCACTGCCCAGGATGTCAGGCAAGCTTTTCCATCTCAGGTGACAAAATCCCAGCTGACAAGGATGTGAAGATACTCTGCCCGAAGTGTCGCACTCCTGTCGAGATCTTGGACGAAGACAAGGACACACCTCCAAAGCAAACCCCGGATGCCGCTTCGCGCATGCCGACCCCCGAATTCATGGAGGACGACCTCGACACCACAGCGATCGATGTTTTCGATGAAGGGGTTAAGTCAGCGCTTGTCTGTATTACCGACCCCGTTCGCTCGCGGCGCATGTCCACCGTGCTTGAACAAATGGACTATCATCTAACGACCGCTTCCAGCTCCAAGTCCGCTTTGGACAAGCTAGCACGCATGCAGTTCGACATGGTGATCCTCGAAGAGTCTCACGGGGAGACACGGCTATCCGAAAATCCCGTGCTGCAGCACTTTCAGTTCATGCCCATGCCGGCGAGGCGGGAATTTTTCTTGTGCCTCCTGAGTCCTACCTTGGCGACATTGGACAGGATGAATGCGTTCCGTCTCGGCGTTGACCTGATCTTGAATGAGCGCGATCTGGACAAGGCCAAGATTCTCTTGATGCGCGCAATGAAAGATCAGCGTTATTTCTATAAGACGTTTACCGAAGAGCTCGAAAAGAAGGGCCAATTCTAGGCCACGATGAGGCGGTGGATTCATGGTGTTCAAGAGAGTGGGAGGCAAGGAGAAATCCAAGCATCTTCGGCTGCGAATCGAAAGTTGTGTCGATACAATCCTCAACCTGAATTCGAAGCTAGGGACTGGAGCGATCAAACCGGAAGTGGTTAAGCAGTTCGAAAAGCTTCGGGACTCGCTTCAGTACGTCACGGACGAGACCGTTGACGAGAAGGATATCAGCCGCATTGAACAGGCCACAAATCAGTTGCTCAAAGAGCTCGGAAGCTCATGGAAAGAAGAGGAGAGCACGGGTCTTGCCCCAGATCGTCTGCATTAGAGGAAGCTGCATGTTACAGGGACGTCCCGATCCAGACTTAACAGAAGGATAACGCGGCTGGAAGCACATCCTCTGCCGCGTTGCCCGAGAGTCACAGACCAACATCACGCAACCGATCATCCACCGGGTCTTCTTCCGCACAATCAAGAAATTCGAGATCTTACCATCCGCAGCACCCCATTTCGATAGAATCCTCAAAATCGAGGCTTGCCTTTTTAGTCGGTAGTCATTAGATACGGTTAGCACTCGGCACAAACGAGTGCTAACACACTTACGCCCATCGATGCGTTGTCCTGCAAGGCCGTCGCAATGCCGCTTCAGCGGCTCGACGCCATGAAACCTTGAGGTTTTGTAAACGGCAGGACCACGGCACTCAACTGGCGGTTCGCGTTCGGCCCAGATAGGGTAAGACCGGAAGAAATCCACTCAAACCAAGGAGAGAATTCATGAAGCTTCGTCCCTTGCACGACAGAGTCATCGTGAAACGACTGGAAGAGGAAGAAAGGTCTGCGGGAGGGATCATCATTCCCGACACGGCGAAGGAAAAACCCCAGCAGGGCAAGGTGGTCGCCGTCGGCAAAGGGCGGATCCTTGAGAAAGGAGAGGTGGTTCCCCTCTCTGTCAAGGAAGACGATCGGGTGCTGTTCTCGAAGTATGCGGGGACAGAAGTCAAGGTCGGAGGAGACGAGCTGCTAATCATGCGTGAAGACGATATTCTCGCGATTTTCCAATAACCAGGATCCCCGCACCGATCCCCAAACACCATTTCATTGCCTGAGAAAGTGAGGTTTCACCATGGCAGCGAAGGAAATCAAGTACTACGCGGAAGCTCGCGAGAAAATCATGGAAGGCGTTGACACCCTTGCGGACGCCGTGAAGGTCACCCTGGGCCCCAAGGGCAGAAATGTAGTCATCGAAAAGGCTTTTGGATCCCCTACCGTGACCAAGGATGGCGTGACTGTTGCCAAGGAGATCGAGCTCGAGGACAAATTCATCAATATGGGCGCCCAGATGGTGAAGGAAGTCGCCAGCAAGACCAGTGACGTTGCGGGCGACGGCACGACCACTGCCACGATTCTGGCTCAAGCCATTTACCGTGAGGGTTCCAAGCTGGTGGCTGCTGGGCACAACCCGATGGCCCTGAAACGCGGTATCGAAAAGTCCGTTGCCAAGGCCATCGAAGGGCTGCGTGCGATGAGCAAGCCCACCAAGGATGAAAAGGAAATCGCCCAGGTTGGCACCATTTCGGCTAACAATGACGCAGCAATCGGTAACATCATCGCCGAGGCGATGAGCAAAGTGGGGAAGGAAGGCGTCATCACGGTCGAGGAAGCCAAGAGCATGGAAACGACGCTCGATGTTGTTGAAGGAATGCAGTTCGACCGTGGCTACATCTCGCCCTATTTCGTCACCAACCCGGACAAGATGGACGTGGAGCTCGAGGAGCCCTACATTCTCCTCAACGAAAAGAAGATCAGCGTGATGAAGGATCTCCTTCCCCTGCTCGAGCAGATCGCCCGTATGAACCG
>CALBZH010000407.1 GCA_937889795.1 uncultured Syntrophobacteraceae bacterium
CACGAACAGAAGCGTCCAGCGGGGCTCAACAAGGAGTCTGTGCGAGATGCCGTTGACTATGAGCACAATTGGATGCGTCTGCCCGGAGTCAAGAATGGCTGCTTCCGCGGGGCTTTCAGGAAAGAGTGATCCCGAGGCCGCGACGGCTGCGGCGCCCGTTCCCACGCTCAACATGAACCCCCTCCGAGTCATTCCCTGATTGGGCGCGTGTGGCTTGCTGCCTGGGTCGTCTGCCTTCATGGCTGCCCTCCTGGGTGTGGGTGGTTTTCTGGTAGACCGCTTAGGATGCGATTCCGTTGGAATCTTGCCCGTGGTGAAGGAATTGAAGAAGAGCGGCGAGCCTTTCCGCTCTTGAGCCGATGCCGCGCATTATAACGGACTTGATGAATTCGTGGAATGCCTTAAGGTGGTACTCATAACCGAGAGGTCACAATTCGAAACCCCATCTGAAAGGATGTGCTTGATGAACAAGCATGAGCACCAAGTCGTCTTTCAACCGTATAACCGCAAGATGATCGTGGGGGATGGCGAGAACCTCATTCGCACCGCCATGGAAGCCGGAGTCCATATCAACGCCTCCTGCGGCGGCGCGGGTGTATGTGGCAAGTGCAGGGTCATGATCGAGAGCGGAAGCGTCGAGGGCGGCATTACGGAAAGGCTCAGTGCCGACGATGTTGCCAAGGGGTACCGCCTGGCTTGTCAGAGTCAGGTCAAGAGTGACCTGGTCGTGCGAATCCCCGTTGAATCCGAAGTCGACGCATCCGTCCTGAACAAGCTGGCCACTCCCCGCAAGACCGCCCGGGTGCATCAGGTCGATTTCGAGGAGTTGAAGGAGCAGGGTCTCTTCATTCCTCCGGTCGAAAAGCGGTACCTGGAGCTTCCCCCGCCAAGCGACCAGGACCGACTGCCGGACGTCACCCGGCTCATCAGCTTTCTTAAGGCCAAGCACAACGAGCATCGTCTGGTGGCGAGGCTGCCTGTCATTCGCAAGATTCCCGAGCTCATGCGGACCTGTAACTTCAAGGTGACCGCGACGCTCGCGCGTCCGGTCCAGCCGGGGCGCAAGACGCACATCATCAACATCGAGCCGTGCGACACCACATCCCGCAATTTTGCCATTGCCGTGGACATCGGCACCACGACTGTCTACGGTCAATTGATCGACGTCAATTCCGGGGAAGTCATTGCCCAGCACGGGGAGTTCAACGGTCAGATCAGCTACGGGGAGGATGTGCTGAGCCGCATTGTCTTCGCGGACAAGCCCGGGGGCCTGGAAAAACTGCACCAGGTCGTCGTCGCGACCATCAACACGATCATCCGAAAGATCCTCAAAGACGGGAAGGTCAGCCAAGATGAAGTTTCCAGCATCACGCTGGCGGGCAACACCACCATGACCCAGCTGCTGCTCAAGATCACCCCGCGATATGTCCGGTTTGCGCCCTACGTCCCGGCGGCAACCCTCTTTCCCCCCATTACCGCGGTCAATCTGGGCCTGGAAGTGGGGGACCACGTGACGGCTTTGGTCTATCCAGCCATTTCGAGCTATGTGGGCGGAGACATCGTCGCGGGCGTGATGGGGGCGGGGCTCTACCGGTCCGAGGAGGTGACGCTTTACCTGGACATTGGCACCAATGCCGAAATTGTGGTCGGCAACAAGGACTGGTTCGCCTGTGCCGCCTGCTCGGCGGGTCCGGCCTTCGAGGGCGGAGGGATCCAGTTTGGCATGCGAGCAGCCAAGGGTGCCATCGAGGATTTCTCGATCGATCCCATCACCCTGGAGCCCATGATCATGACCATCGGGAACACCCGACCCAAGGGCATCTGCGGTTCGGGGCTCATCACCATCGTGGCCACGCTCCTGGAAATGGGGATCATCGATGGCCGGGGGAAATTCCACACCGACCGCGGCACGCCACGCATCCGAGAAACGGATGGCGTTCACGAGTATGTGCTCGCCTGGGCGGAGGAAACCCAGATCGACCGTGACATCACGCTGAACGAGAACGACATTGACAACCTGATTCGAGCAAAGGGTGCCATTTTCAGTGGGTACCAAACACTCCTGGAGGAAGTGGGGCTGACCCTGGACGACGTGGACAAGATCGTGCTGGCTGGCGGCTTCGGGAGCTACATCGACCTCGAAAAAGCCATGGTGATTGGCCTCCTGCCCGAAACGAATCCGGACAAGATCACCTACATCGGCAACGGATCCCTCATGGGCTGCCGCATGAGCTCGCTCACCAACCGGCTCAGGAGAGACGTGGTTGAAGTCACCAAGAAGATGACCAGCTTCGAGCTGTCGGAAACCCCTTCGTACATGGATCACTACGTGGCGGCCCTGTTCCTGCCTCACACGGACATCGACCGGTTTCCGAAGCTCAAGGCCCGCATGGAAGCGCGAAAGGGCCTGTAACGCCGTCGAATAGAGGAGTGGCTCCCCATGGGTCTTGACTCGCCGGTCTTCCTTTTTCTCTTTCTACCGATGGCCCTTGTCCTTTTTCACGCCATGCCGGAACGCGGACGAAGTCCTTTGCTGCTGGGATTGAGCCTGATCTTCTGCGCCTGGGGGGATACCTATTCCTTATGGGTGCTCCTGGGATCGATTGTCTTCAACTATGGCTTGGGCCTGATCATCGAGAATACCGAGCCTGGAAGGTCAAGAAAAATTGGACTGGCTATTGCCGTCGGGGCTAACATTAGTTTGCTTATCTATTATAAATACCTGAACTTCGCCATCGAGAATATCAGCAGGCTCGGATTTACCGTTTCAAGCCAGTTTGATTTCACAGGTTGGCATCTTCCTTTGGGCATTTCCTTTTTTACGTTTTCCGCGATCGCGTACCAGGTCGATATTTACAGAGAAAATTGTCATGCCGAGAAAAATCCCGTCACATTTGCCGTCTATCTGGCGCACTTCGGAAAAATCATCGCCGGCCCGATCGCTCGGTTCCGAGATTCCCGGGGCAGGTTCCGGACGAGGAGTGTCACGCTTCAGGATTTTTCCGAAGGCGCGATGCGCTTCGTGCTGGGACTCGGGAAGAAGGTCCTGGTGGCGAATCCGGCGGCAGCCTTTGCCGATGAGGTGTTCAGCAGGGCAGGTGGGCTCGACATGCCGACCGCATGGCTGGGACTCCTCTGCTACACGATCCAGATCTACTTCGACTTTTCGGGCTATTCGGACATGGCCATCGGGGTCGGCCGAATGGTTGGGTTCAACTTCCCGGAAAACTTCAACTATCCGTACATCTCCCAGTCCATTCAGGAATTCTGGCGCCGCTGGCACATGTCCCTTTCGACCTGGTTCCGCGATTACCTCTACATCCCGTTGGGCGGCAACCGCATCTCGAAGGCCAGGACCTACGTGAACCTGGTGCTCGTTTTTGTGCTCTGCGGCCTGTGGCATGGAGCGAGCTGGAGCTTCATCGTCTGGGGCACCTACCACGGCTGCTTTCTGGCTGCGGAAAGAGCAGGGCTGGATCGGCTCCTCAACCGCATGGGGAGGCCGGTTCGCCACCTGTACGCCCTTTTTGTGGTCATGGTCGGCTGGGTGTTCTTTCGAGCGGACACCCTGACTCAGGCCATCCAATACTGTCAATCCTTGTTTACCTTTTCGACGGCCACCTATGATTACATTGCGATGGCTTTCCTGAATAGACAGGTATGGGCGGTCGTGGTGGCCGGCGTTGTGGGCTCGATGCCCATTCCGGCCCTTTTCGGATACATGCGGGAGCGCCTCGAGGGGATTGGTGACATTCGGTTGCTGAGCTTTTTCGATTTCAACTGCAGGATCGGGTCCGTTGCTTTCTTTCTGATTGTGCTGATCGCCTCTTTGATGGCTCTGGCCGCCAACACCTATTCGCCGTTCATCTACGCACGGTTCTGACAACGGCGTTTGACGCTTTGAACACTCACCACGGATTGCGCCTCATGCTTCAGCAAGGAAGACGAGCTCAGCTCGCTATCGTTGCTTTGTTTTTCACCCTTTTAGCGGTCCCCCATGTCGATGAGCTGTCGAAGAGGGCTTCGAGTGCACCATCCAGCGAAAAGCGTGGGATGGCCAAGATGCCTGACCGGAGTCTCTTTCTGTCCTCGTTCTCGCAATATACGAGGCAGGTTGAACGCTATTACAACGATGCCTTCGGCTTTCGAAACAGCCTGATCGGATGGAACAATTGGCTCCGTCTGGTGATTTTCAACGAGTCGGCCGTCCCCGCGACGCGTGTGGGCAGGGAAGGGTGGCTTTTCTATGCAGGTGAATGGGTCCTGGAGGACTATGAAAACGTCATGCCGCTCAAGTCCGAGGAGATGGACGCCATCATGCGGGGCATCGAGAAGCGGCGATCCTGGCTGGCGGCGCGCGGGATCGATCTGGTGATAGTGGCCGTGCCGGAGAAGCACACCATTTACGGCGAATACCTGCCGCCCGGCATCCGCAAGCTCGGGAGCGAATCACGCCTTGACCAGCTGGCTCGGGAGCTCAAGGACCATCCCGAGATCACCTTCATCGATTCCCGCGACACCCTGCTGAAGGCAAAGCCGGTCGGGCGCCTGTACCACAGGACCGATTCCCACTGGAACGACCTGGGGGCCTACTTTGCCCATCGCTTGCTCATGGAGCGGTTGGTACAGCGTTTTCCAGCGGTTTCGGTTCATGGGCTGGAGGATTACACCGTCACGACGACCGTTGGAGGCGGGGGGGACCTTGCGGGGCTGCTATCCTTGCGGGACGTTATTCATGAGGAGCGAATCGCCCTGGTGCCGAAGTTCACCCCCAGGACCGTTGACACCGTGCGTCCTTACCCTGATCCCGTCGATCCGACCTTGTATCCGGGACGCGACATGGTCGTGAAGGAAACCCGTGACCCCGCCCTTCCCAAGGCGCTTGTCTTCAGAGACTCCTTCTCTGCGGCCTTGATTCCGTTTCTGGCCGAAAGCTTTCAGAGCGCCGTTTTCGTCTGGACCTTCGACTGGCTGCCCGAGCTCGTTGAGCAGGAAAAGCCCGACGTGGTCGTCATCGAGTGTGTGGAGCGCTATTTGACGGGGCTGAGTCGGTAGGCCGTCGCAACTTTTCGTTGAGATTTCCATTCAGACTGCTATGGTGATGCGCGTTTAGTGCGCAATGGCTGGCGTCCCCGGCTTGCGCCCCACCGGCGATGCCGACGCCGATCCGCGCCTCCTGACGCCCCTTGATCGCTTCGTCCAGGCTGAGTCCAGTTCACCGGAACCTCCCGTCTCCCGTCTCCCGTCGTCTCGATCCCGACTTATTCTTGAATTGATCGGAAACATCGGATTCACCTGACCCCAAGGTCCCAGGGGGAGGTTCAGCAATGAGCATCCGTAATCTGTCCTATTTCACCCGTCCATCGAGCATTACTCTGATCGGAGCAAGCGGAAGGCAGGGAACCGTCGGGCAGGTCCTGACCCGAAATCTGCTGAGCTGCGGGTATGCGGGTGAGGTGCATCTGGTCAATCCGAGCTACACCAGCATTGGGGACCGAAGATGCTACCCTGACGTGGCCAGTCTGCCGGTTGTGCCCGATCTTGCCGTGATCGCCACGCCGCGAGAGAGCGTGCCTGGCTTGATCGACGACCTCGGGAAGCGGGGCGCCAAAGCGGCCGTGGTGATCACCGCGGGATTTGGGGAAGGTGGCGACGAAGAGGGAAAGCGTACCTGCGCAAAGATGCTCGATGCGGCAAGACCTTACCTGCTCCGCATCATCGGTCCCAACTGCCTGGGAATCATGGCTCCCTGGTCGTCGCTCAACGCGAGCATGGGCCACATCGTGCGTCCTGCCGCGGGGTCGATCGCGCTGGTCGCCCAATCCGGGGCCGTCCAAACCGCGGTGCTGGACTGGGCCGCTACGCGCGGCATCGGATTTTCCTGCTTCATCTCCTTCGGCGACATGGCGGACGTCGATTTCGGGGACATGCTCGACTACCTTGCCGAGGATTTCAGGACCCGCTCTATCCTCTTGTACATGGAGACGGTTACGGAATGCCGCAAGTTCATGTCGGCGGCCCGTGCCGCGGCCCGCGTCAAGCCGGTCATCGTGGTCAAGGCCGGCCGCACTCGGGAGGGAGCCCTGGCCGCGGCGCGCCACACGGGTGCCGTCGCTGGAAACGATGCCGTCTACGATGCCGCCTTCCGCAGAGCGGGCATGCTGCGCGTCCATGAAATGCAGGCCCTCTTCGACGCGGTCGAGACGCTCGCCATGATGCCTCATCGGATCACGGGGGATCGGCTCGCCATCCTGACCAACGGGGGCGGTGTCGGCGTCTTGGCCACGGATGTGGTGATCGAGCGCGACGGCCGCCTTGCTGAGCTTTCGCCCTTGACAATGAAGCGGCTGGACTCCGTCCTTCCCTCCACGTGGTCGCGAGGCAATCCGGTCGACATCATGAGCGACGGCTCCGCCCAGCGCTATGCGCTCGCGGTGGAAGCGATCCTGGACGACGAGCAGGTCGACGCCCTCCTGGTCTTGAACTGCCCCGTCGCCGTCGTCTCCGGAACGGATGCGGCCATCGCTGTTGCGGAAACCTACCGGAAGTCCATGGATCGCCCGAAGACTCCCGTTCTCCTGACAAGCTGGCTGGGGGAAGGGACCGCGGCGGAGGCCCGTCGCATCTTCTCCGAGCACCGGATTCCCAGCTACAAGACTCCGAACGACGCCGTCCGCGCGTTCATGCACATGGTCCGCTACCAGAAAAACCAGCAAATGCTCATGGAGACGCCGCCCAGCATGTCGGAGGAGTTCTCCCCCGACGTGGCGTCGACGCTGAAAGTGATCGAGAGGGCTCTGGCCGAGGAACGGGGATGGCTCACCGAATCCGAAGCCAAGGCCGTTCTCCGCGCCTATTCCATTCCGACATCTCCGACCCTCGGGGCAGGCCCGAATCCACAGGCAGCCGTGGCGGTGCCCGCTCCGTCTCCGGGCGACCTCGTGGACTGGAGCAAGTGGAGGATTTGCTCCCCGGATTCCTCCGATCCCTCCCGAAGCCATCAGTTGATGATCAAGGCCGTGACCGACGAGCATTTCGGTCCCGTCATCGTATTTGGCCATGGGGGTGAATTCACGGAGGAAATCCAGGACATTGCCGTCGCCCTTCCACCGCTCAACCTCCATCTCGCCAAGGAAGTCATGTCGCGGACCCGGGTCAACGGGTTGTTGAAGGGAAATAGGGTGCCGCCAGGATCCTCGACCATCGATGGGGTTGCCTTGACCCTTGTGAAGGTGTCGCAGCTCATTTGTGACAT
Source organism: uncultured Syntrophobacteraceae bacterium (assembly GCA_937889795.1). Taxonomy (GTDB): domain Bacteria; phylum Desulfobacterota; class Syntrophobacteria; order Syntrophobacterales; family Syntrophobacteraceae; genus CALBZH01. The sequence goes on from CALBZH010000407.1 coordinate 7,256, forward strand.
CGCGGAGATCGTCGAGCTGGAAATCAACCCGCTCATAGCGGACGCATCAGGGATCACGGCGTTTGGAGCCCGCATCAGGGTCGCGCCCAGCGAGGTTGCGGCATCGGAGAGGCTTGCCATCCGGCCGTATCCCAAAGAGCTCGAAGATCTGGTTCTCCTTCGGGACGGGCAGTTGGCGCAGATTCGACCGATTCGCCCCGAGGACGAGCCGGGGTATCTGCGAATGGTCGAGAGTCTCACCCTCGAAGAACGGCGCATGCGGTTTCTTCACCCGGTTCAGGAGATGCCCCACCACGAGGCGGCCCGGCTCACCCAGATCGACTACGATCGTGAAATGGCGCTGGTTCTGGCCTCCCCGGATCGATCGGAAACGGGCGAGCAGGAGCTCTACGGCAGTGTGCGCGTCATCGCCGACCCCGAGAACGAGCACGCAGAGTACGCGATCCTGGTACGGAGCGACATGGGCGGGAAGGGGCTTGGAAAAATGTTGATGCAGCGTATCATCGACTACGCTCGCAGTCGGGGCATTCGCGAGATCTCCGGCCAGGTGCTGAGCGACAACATCCCCATGCTGCGGGTCTGCGCGAAGCTGGGGTTCACGTCCAGGCGAGACCGGGACGACCCGGGCGTGGTCATCGTCACCTTGAGATTATGATCGGTTCACATGCAACGGCATCGCTTTCGGAAAAAGGAGTCTGGGGGCGTCCGAATAAGGATTGAACGCTCATGAAGATCTATCTTGCCGGGCCACTTTTTTCTGAGGCCGAACGGGCATGGCTAAAGGCCACCAAGGAAAGGATTGAGACGCTCGCGCGGGAGCGCCGCTGCGACGTTACCGTGATTTGGCCCTTCGAGCTCATCGCACAATCGGAGATCGAGGCCCTGGGACCACGCGCAAAGGGGGAAATTTTCAATCGATGTCGGGAAAGCCTCACGGAAGCAGACCTCGTGGTCGCTCTGCTGGACGGTCCCCAGGTGGACGACGGGACAGCCTGGGAGATCGGTTATTTCTATGCCTGCCAGTCGGGGGCGGAGAAGATCATAGGTGTGAGAACCGACTTCCGAAGGGCTGGGGAAGCCGAAGGCAGCGTGGTCAACGCCATGATCGAGTGCGCATGCTCCCGCATCGTTCACAGTTGCGAAGATCTCCTTGCGGCCATCTTTGAGTCGATTCCTTATTCCAGTGCCACGTAATGAAGCATCGAGCACCCCTGCGCCGGAAACACGTTGCAGGGGATTTTACCCTGCAATATATTGCAGGCTACGGCGATCGGAACCGCTACCGTTCACGTGGCATTTGGTGAGCACGGATTCCTCCCCAGCCGTCGCTTCCCCCAGACGTTACCGAAATGAAGAGACCAAGGTACTCTTTTTGGCGTATCTCAATGACAAGGGAGCTCACATGCTGAAGAAGCTCGCAGTTGCCGTGCTTTCCATTACGTTGTTGTTGGTTGGCGGGTGCGGGTCGACAGGCCCCAAGTACTTGGACGTTCACTCCTACAGCGAAGGTCTGGCCGCGGCGCAATCCAGCAACGGGAAATGGGGATTCGTTGACGAGAATCAGGAGTGGGTCATTGAACCGCAATTTGAGGATGTCAGAGATTTTCAACGCGGAAAGGCCGCTGCCAAGATGGATGGCAAGTGGGGCTTCATCAACAAACACGGCGACTGGTTGTAAGTCCTTGAAAGAACGGCAGGATTGGAAGTGGCCCTGCTTCGTGCGGCTGCGCTTCAGCCCAATAGGATCCGATCAATGCCGACTTCGAGGTGGGAGGTCCAGTCTTTTCCTCGTGTCGACGTTTCATGAAATGCACCATTTGACTTTCGAGCTTCATGTGGAGCGATCAAATGATTCGATACTTTCCGTTGGCGTTCGTGCTCGTTGCTGTCTCTGCAATGGGGGCAGAGCAACAGCGGGCAATTCCGGACCGGTTCCAGGGCGAATGGAATGCGAAGCTGGAGCATTGCGGCACCAGCCTCAATGATTCTCGACTCCGAATAAGCGCTGATCATCTCCAGTTTCATGAGAGCGGTGGACCTGTGCGGGCTGTCGTCACTCAGGGGGAGTCCGACGTGGCTCTGATTGCGGAGGTGTCCGGAGAGGGCGAAACGTGGCTTCTCTACAGGCATTTTCGGCTCTCTGCGGATCGTGCTTGCATGACCGATATCACCGACAAGGACGCTGCTTTTGTGCGTTACCGCTGTCCCAAGGGCTCAAAGTAACCAGTGCGCCACTGGCCTCATGGTGGCCGTGGCGTCGTTCCCCGAGATTCCATCTGCCCTTTTCGTCAGCGGAAGAGCTCGAATTCTCAGGAGGTCAGCACCGCCAGATCATTTTCGTTTGCTGATCTACAGGATAGGAGCTCAACGTCCTGGTAAGCTGCCTTGATGAATACAAACAGGACAATTGCATTTAAAAGGTTTGATTATTGCTTTTGCTATGGGATGCATATGAACTATATATATGATGCGTTTTTTAGTTATAAGCGTGATCCAATGAGCGATAGTTGGCATGAGATTCTTAAAGACAAGCTTGCTCATTGGCTAAGAATGGAGCTTAATAAACTGGATGTGCGCATATTCTTCGATAAAGAGGAAATTGGGACTGGCACACAATGGAGACAAAAGCTAGTCAACGCGTTGAGTCAATCGAAATGCTTGGTATGCATATGGTCGCCATGCTACTTTCAGTCGAAATGGTGTATTTCTGAATGGTGGACTTTTCGTGAACGCGAGCGCATCTATCGATGCGATCTTGTGCTCCCGGCCACTTACCATGACGGAGAGCATTTTCCACGGGAAACGCGCGACAAGCAGTGGGCCGACTTTAGTCATTACACTTCCACTCTCCCGAGTTTTTGGGAAACCAAATTGGCAGACGAATTCGAAAGGGAACAGATCAAGATGTTCGCGCGCGACTTGGCTGCCCTGATTCGCGGAGCGCCGCCTTTTCAAGAAGATTTCCCCATCATCGAGGTTCCCGATAGCCAGATCAAGGGCGAGGATATCATTGGCCGAATCAGCGAGTCTTAATGCCGAAGAACGCAAAGCTATGCCTGGATTCGTGTACACGTTCTATTCCTACAAGGGGGGCGTCGGGCGCTCGATGGCCCTTGTTAACGTGGGCGTTCTCATGTCGCTTTGGGGATATCGAGTGCTTCTGGTCGACTGGGATATCGAAGCGCCCGGTCTGGAGGCATTTTTCAAAGATAACGTAAGACTCACAGGTGACCCTGGAAAAACGCCTGGGATCGTCGACATGCTTGAGACTCGCTCCAACGGCTCATTCCTCGACTGGCGTGACTGTATCCTTCAAGCGGATTTCCTTGATTCGCGCCTGGACATGATCTCCGCGGGGCAAAGGTCTCCCGATTATCGCACGCGTGTCCAGCGGCTTGATTGGGATACATTATACCGCGAACATGGTATTGGTAATTATGTAAACACTTTGCGTGATGAATGGAAGAATACATACGACTTCGTCTTGGTTGATAGTCGGACTGGCATAACTGACATTGGAGATATTTGCACTGTATTGCTCCCTGACGCACTCGTATTGATGTTTATTACGAATCATCAGAATGTTGAAGGCATTCGCAGCATCATGGCTCGCGCTACTGCTGCGCGCAAGAAGCTCCCGGTGGACAGAAGTAAGCTTCTAGGTCTCCCAATTCCCGGACGCGATGAGGTGTACAATGAATATGATAAATCAAACGCATGGAAGACCATCTTTGCCGAGGAGCTAGGTTACCTTTATAAGGAATGGCTGCCGAGGGAGGTTGAACCGGCCGATGCTTTGAATAAGATCGGAAGAGCACACGTCTGAACTCCAGTCACGAGTGGATATC
>CALBZH010000408.1 GCA_937889795.1 uncultured Syntrophobacteraceae bacterium
GTTGGGACTCGACCTGACGGCGGTGAGCTTCATCGAGGAAACCTATGCAATCCTGACCTTGGGAGATGTGATGGGCGGCCTCGCCAAGAGCCTCGCCTTCTCGATACTGATCGCTCTCATTGGGTGCCTGAGGGGACTGCAAGCCGAGAAAGGGGCGGACAGCGTTGGGAAGCAGACGACGTCCGCCGTGGTGAGCGGCATCTTCCTGATTGTGCTGGCGGATGCGGTTTTCACCGTCGTATTCCATGTCTTCGATTGGTAACGGGCTGCCGCGCGAGCCTCGTGCCCCAACGGACCGGAACGGATTCATGGACAGGGAGACATCTCAGCACGATTCCCCTCCGGGGATCATCCAGGTGGAGGACCTTTCGCTGGGCTACGGGGAGCGGGTCGTCTTGGAGCACATGACCTTTTCCATACGCAAAGGGGAGATCGTCTCCATCCTTGGGGGCAGCGGGTGCGGGAAGAGTACGCTCATGAAGGCGCTGATCGGCCTTCTAAAGCCCCTCAAGGGACGCATCTTCCTCGAGGGAAACGAGATCACCGGCAGCGGAGGGGATGCGGCTCTGGCCCTGGCTCGCCGGCGCATCGGCGTGCTTTTCCAAAGCGGTGCCCTGATCGGCTCGTTGAGCCTGGGTGAAAATGTCGCACTGCCCGTCCAGGAATTCAGCCGGCTGTCACCCGAGATGATCCAGGACTTGGTACGGCTCAAGCTCGAGCTGGTCGGTCTAGACGGTTTCGAAGACTATCTCCCATCGGAGCTGAGCGGCGGAATGAGAAAACGTGCCGCCCTCGCACGGGCCATGGCCCTGGACCCGGCTATCCTGTTTTGCGACGAGCCGTCGGCGGGATTGGACCCGGTCACCTCAGCCGAGCTCGACGAGCTCCTCCTGGAGCTCAACCGCTCACTCGGGATCACGATGGTGGTGGTGACGCACGAGCTGCCGAGCATTGAGCGCATATCCCAGCGGTCGATCATGTTGGACGGCGAGGCGCGGGGGATCATCGCCGTGGGGCCGCCCGACGCACTTCGGTCGGAGAATCGTGACCCGAGGGTGCAGGCCTTTTTCCATCGCCAAACGCGACCTCAAGGCAGCCGGTAGGGGATCGGGAGGGTAGACTTTTGCCGCGAAATATCAGTCCGTTCAAGCTGGGACTCTTTGTGCTGATCTGCGGAGCCTTGGGCCTGACCGCGGTCGTCTGGCTCGGGATGTCGCACGTTTTTGAAGAGACGAAGACCTACGTCAGCTACTTCGACGAATCCGTGAAGGGGCTGCAAAAAGATGCCGTGATCAACTATCGCGGCGTGGCCGTGGGGCGGGTCGTTGAAATCGGACTGGCGCCTGATGGGCGTCTGATCGAAGTCGTGCTCAACCTCAAGCCCGACTTCCAGGTGGACAGCTCGCTGGCGGTTCAGCTTCGCGAGCTGGGGCTGACGGGGTTGCGTTACCTGGAGATCGACACGGCACCCAAGGACATCACAAGCCTCTCGCCGAAGCTGTCCTTCAAGCCCCGCTACCCGCTCATTCAGTCCAATCCTTCTGAGATCATTCAGCTCAAGGCCGCCCTGGAATCCATGTACCAGAGAGTCAAAGACCTTGACCTCAAAGGACTGGCCGCGAGCTGGAAGGAAACGGCCGAGCGGCTCAACGAGCTTCTGGCGAAGGTCAAGGATGCGACGGACGGCGTTGACTGGAGGGAAACGGTTGCCTCGCTGAACAAAGCCAGCAGTGATCTAGGGGTGCTCCTCCAGAATCTCAGGGAAGCGTCGGCGCACGCGGGTCTGACCGAGGGGGTCGAGGACCTTTCGGCAACCTTTCGTGCTGCGCGGCAGGCTTCGGAGGCTTTAGCCAAACAAATCAAGGAACTTCCTCCCCAGACGCTGGCAGGGATGGCGAAAGGGGTCGACAAGACGGTCTCCTCGGGGGAGAAGCTCATCCTGGAGGTGGACCGACAGGTCGCGCAGTCCTCACTGCTCCTTCAGGAAAACCTCCAAATGATGCGACAGCTCATCACGCAGATGACCCAGCTCGTACAAACCCTGAAGGATCAGCCCAACCGTCTTGTCTTTCCACCGAGCACAGCCAATCCGTTCGAGAAGAAGTGAAATGGCTTCAGTTTGCCGGCATGTATAATTCAAAGCTTCATGCCTATCATGAGCGGGAGCCGCAACGCGGAAAGAGACGCTGATGGTTACGAATCAACACGGAGAGAGACCCGAAATCGCGAGAGTCGTGCGACGGCTTCTTCTTCCATCGCTTCTGTCGGTCTTGGTGCTGACTGGATGCGCTTCCTATTTTTCTTCTGGCTCACCGCCGCAATACTACAAGATCGACTACGCAGTCTCGCCTTCGGATTGCAGGGGCGGCTGGAAGGACATCGTCCGGGTGTGGCCGTTTTCGGCCTCGGCTCCCTACGACCGTGAGGAGATGATCATCCTGGATGCGGAGCATGCGCTGCGCTTCTCATCCGTCTATCGGTGGGTGGCCGTTCCCGGGGTTATGGTCGCGGACCGCCTGCTGGAAGACCTGGGGCGGACCCGCCTTTTCGCCGGGGCGACGGCGCCGGTCAACCGTCTTGCGTCGAGCCTCGAGCTGAGCGGGCACATCCATCGGTTTGCGTGGGAGGACGGTGGCTCGGGAAGCAAGCGCGCGGTGCTGGATGTCGAGGTGAGTCTCTGGCGGGAGGAGCCCAAACGGGATGTGCTTTTCCGCCGCCATTACCGCCTCGAGAGCCCCCCGTCCGCATCGGGGAGCCCCGAGGTCATGGCCGAGGTCATGAGCCGGCTGGTGCGGGAGATGTCCGAATCGCTTCAGCGCGATTTATGTGCTACGAGGCCAGGCAGCTTGTCTCGAGACGACGGCTGACGTAGTCGACTTGGCGTTTCCACTTGCTGTTTTTTTCCGTGATTTCCTTGGCCAACCCCTTCACGGCGTACAGGACGGAGCTGTGGCTCCTGAGGAACGCGCGTCCGATGGATTCGAGAGACTCCGTCGTGTACTGGCGGCACAGATACATGGCGATCTTTCGAGCCATGGCTAGCTCTTGTCGGCGTGACGGTGAGCGCAGTTCCTCGACCGAAACCTGAAAGCTCGCGCAAACCACCTGCTGAATGTGGTCCACCGTGATTTGGGGCAGGTGGTTGAGCATGGTTTGGGTCACATCCTGGGCAAGGCCGAGGGTTATGGGAAGCCTCAGGATGGAGCTCTTGGCCAGAATTCCGACGAGGCAGCTTTCCAGCTGTCGAACATCGCCCGTGAGCCGGTCCGCCAGAAATTCCACCACGTCCATGGGGAGCTTGCAGCTGTCGGCCTCCGCTTTCCGCCTAATGATCGCCACGCGCGTCGCGAAATCCGGAGGCTCGATGGGGGCGACCAGAATCCCTCCCAACCGCGATTTCAGCTCATTGCTCAACTTGGGGATGTCCCTGGGAAAGGAGCTTCCCGTGCAGAGGACTCTCTTGCCTCGATCCATGAGCTCGTCCAGGGTGTGGACGAGCTCGTCTTGGATGCGTGCTTTGCCGCTCAGGAATTCGATCCGCTCAATGAGCAGCACGTCGCACTGACTGCGGAACTTGTTCTTGAACTCCTCCATGTTACCGTGCTTCAGGGCAAACACCATCTCGTTGGTGAACTGCTCCGTGGTCGTGTAATGGACTCGGAGCCCCGGTCGCTCGTTGAGCAGTTGGTTGCCGACCGCGTGCGTCAGGTGACTCTTCCCGAGACCGGTCTGGGACAGCAAGTACACGGATTGGTTGACGAACTGTTGGCTCTTGGCCATCCCCATGGATGCCGCGTAGGCGAGCTGATTGCCATTTCCCACCACAAACTGATCGAAGGTGAACCGCGGATTGAACGTGGGCTCAGGTCGCTTGATGATTTGCGCGAATGAAATCTGGCGCGGCCCCTCCGGCTCGACCTCCTCCTGGTTTGCCGGCGTTGGCTCGGTGCGTGC
>CALBZH010000409.1 GCA_937889795.1 uncultured Syntrophobacteraceae bacterium
GTGTGGGCTTTTCAAAAAATATCTGCTATAAGCATCACCCAACCGGAAGTTGAAACATCCTCAAGAGCGAGGCTGCAGTCGTTGCCACCACTTCACATGCCCGTTTCGAGCTCGCGCGAGAAAAGGGCGTCGGGCTCATATTCGGCTGCAGTTAGTCTTTTGTAAGCAGTTGAGAAATGTCTTATAGTAGAAACCCGATAGCAAGACAGCCGTGGAGCTCCCGGGTGAGGTTGCCCGGATGCGGCCTTGTCGATGTCCTATAGAACTATCAGGAGCCATCATGATCGAGACACTTGCTTATGTGAAGAACTTTCTACGGGATCGCCAGGTTGCTTCGATTACCCCCACGTCGCAATTCGGAGTCCGGGGATTGTGCGGTACCATTGATTTCAAGCAGACACGCGTCATCGTTGAATATGGACCCGGAACCGGGGTTTTCACCCACTACCTTCTCCAGAACATGCGCTCGGACAGCAAGCTCATCGCCATCGAGCGAAACCGGGATTTCGGCTCCTTCCTCAAGCAGACCATCCGTGATCCCCGCATCAGGATTTTCAACGACAGCGCCGAGAACGTCATCGACACCCTCAGCGCCTGCAAGGAATCCGCCGCCGATTATGTCATTTCGGGCATCCCTTTCATGTGGATCCCGAACGACATCAAAGACAACATCATCAAGAGCACCTACAAGGCCCTCAAGCCCGGAGGCAAGTTCCTCGTGTACCAGACATGCCTCCAGATGGACTGCCATCTGAAAGTTCATCTCGAGCACGTTTTCGGTCCCGTTCACGCACGGTACGAAATCAGGAATTTCCCGCCGCTGCGCCTGTATGAGGCCACCAAGTCGACGGCGGCGTTTCAGCTGCCCGGAAACGGGGGCAACGGACACAACGGAAGCAACGGCAAGAACGGAAACGGGCACGGGCGTTGACATTCGCAAGGGGCACCGTCGACCGCCGGGGGGTCCATCGTGACGATTGACGCATCGCACCCGCTCGGTTCTTCGATGCTTCGGGACCGCCCCGATCCTGAGAGGTTTCACTTCCGAGACCTTCATCCGCTTGTGTGCCTGGGCACAGCCAGCGATCGATACGGCGGCTGGATCGGGCAGATTTATTCCCCGGACCGCTATTCGGGCCGATTGAGCACACGGTCCCACAAGGTCGGCGGGAAGTCTTACCGAGAACAGGTGCTCCCGGTGGACAGCGTCGCCGAGTATTTTGAGCATTTTTCGGTTCTTGAGATTGATTTTACCTTTTATGGCCTTCTGTTGTCGGAAGACGGCAGACCGACCTCGACCTATGCCGTCCTTCAGAGCTACCGTGATCATCTCCCCGAGGGTGCCCGGATCTTCCTGAAAGCCCCCCAAACGATTTTCGCCCAAAAAATCCGGGAAGCCGGCCAGTTTGTACCCAACCCGCGCTACCTGGATCACCGAATCTTTTCCGAAAGCTTTTACCATCCGGCCGTCCGCCTCTTGGAAGACCGTCTTGCCGGGCTCATTTTTGAGCAGGAATACCAGCGACAAACGGAACGGGTGGCCGCATCGGCGCTCGCGGATGCCCTGGACCGCTTCTTCGACCACATCCCCGAGGATTCCCGGTATCACGTGGAGCTGCGCACGGAGTCTTACCTGGGGCCAGAAATCTTCCGCGTGCTGGATCGTCATGGGGTCGGTCAAGTCTTCTCCCGCTGGACTTGGCTCCCTCCACTTCCGAAACAGCTGGCCCGTGCCAAAGGGCGGTTCTTCAGCCGGGCGCGCGATTGCGTGATCCGCGTGATGACACCCATCGGGATGCGCTACGAAGAGGCTTACGCCAAGGCGTTTCCGTTTGACCGAATGGTTGATGATTTGTTTCAATCGGCCCTCGTGGATGAGACCATCCATATCGTTCGAGCGGCCATCGAACAAAATGTCACGGTGAACGTCGTGATCAACAACCGCGCAGGGGGCAACGCTCCCCTGATCGCGAGGCAGCTTGCGCATCGCTTTCTGGCCCAAGAAGCGAATGCCCAACCCCCGGTGGCGTGAAAGGATCCCTCTCCATGCAAGCGATTCATCCTGTGGGGTTCATGGCGAGCCACGAGCTCGAGGTCAAGGAGCTGCAGACTTACTTTTTCACCGAGGGCGGGGTGGCGAAGGCCGTGGACGGTGCGAGCTTCCAGATCGAGCACGGCCAGGTGCTTGCCATCGTGGGTGAATCCGGATGCGGAAAGAGTGTCACGGCCCTGTCCATTATGGGGCTGCTCTCCCCTCCCGGGAAAGTCGTGGGGGGCGAAGCCTGGTTCGAAGGGCGAAACCTGTTTGCGCTTTCCGAAAAGGAAATGCAGTCCATCCGTGGAAACCACATCTCCATGATCTTCCAGGAGCCCATGACCTCGCTCAACCCGGTCTTCCGAATCGAGGACCAAATCGCGGAGGTCCTTCAACGACACCGACAGGCAAGCCGGAAAGAGGCCTTGGAGCAGGTCGTCGATCTTCTGGGCCAGGTGGGGATCCCGAGCCCGAGGCTCCGCATGCGGGATTATCCACACCAGATGAGCGGAGGCATGCGGCAGCGGGCCATGATCGCCATGGCGCTCGCTTGCAGGCCCCAGATTCTGATCGCCGACGAGCCCACAACCGCCCTCGATGTGACCATCCAGGCGCAGATCCTTGCCCTTCTCCAGGAAATGCGGGCATCGACGGGCACGTCCATCCTGCTCATCACCCATGACTTGGGCGTGGTTGCCGAGACAGCCGAGGAGGTCGTGGTCATGTATGCGGGGCGCGTGGTCGAAAGCTCTACGGTCCTGGAGCTGTTCGAGACGCCCCTCCATCCGTACACGCAGGGGCTCATGCGCTCCATCCCGGCCCGAAAATCCGGTGAGGCGGCGCGGCGACTGGATCCCATTCCGGGAGTGGTTCCGAGCCTCCTTGACCTCCCTCCCGGCTGCAAGTTCAACACGAGGTGCCAATACGCTTTCGATCGCTGCTTCGTGGATCCCGAGCCACCCCTGCTCGCGCCGGCTCCAAACCGTGGCGTGCGATGCTGGCTGCAGGAAAAGGAGCTCTCCCTTGATTGATACTTCAACGGCGAATGACCTCCTCGTGCTGACGAATCTCAAGAAACACTACCCCATCACTCGGGGGCTCATGCGACGAGAAGTGGGATCGGTGCGAGCGGTCGACGGGATCGATCTCACGCTCCGTCGAGGAGAAACGCTGGGGCTGGTCGGGGAGAGCGGGTGCGGAAAATCCACGCTGGGGAGACTGATCTTGAGGCTGGAGATGCCCACATCCGGAGAAGTCCATTACGACGGGCACAACCTCCTCGAGCTGGATGGTGCGGAAATGCACCGCCTTCGCCGCCGCATGCAGATCATCTTTCAAGACCCTTATTCGTCGCTCGACCCGCGGCAAACCATCGGCCGGATTATCGGGGAGGGTCTTCAGATTCATCGGATCGGCACGCCTGCGGAAAGACGCGCGAAGACCCTCGCCATCATGGAGACGGTCGGGCTGCATGAAAGGGAGTACGATCGCTACCCGCATGAATTCAGCGGAGGACAGCGCCAGAGGATCGGCATCGCCCGAGCCCTCGCCCTCCACCCGGAGCTCGTGATCTGTGACGAGCCCCTTTCCGC
>CALBZH010000410.1 GCA_937889795.1 uncultured Syntrophobacteraceae bacterium
CATTGAACTGCCCATGGAGGCCGACGAAGAGGAACAGGGCTCCGAAAACGACGAGAAGCACTCCAAACACACCGAACTTGACGAGGGCAAGCAATTCGGCGCTTCCGGCAATGCCTTTCCTGAGGCGATTGCTTGAAGCGTCCACCCCAAGCGGAACGTTGCCTGCAAGCTTGTCAGCCATCAACTGAAGGCGTTCCCTCATGGTTTTGGGCTTGACGCCATCTCGGACAAGCCTCGCAATCTCATCGCTTTCCTCGTCCCCCCTATTGGGTTCCTGGCCACCAGGCATGATCAGCGTCATGGAGGTTCCTTTCTGTCGAAAGGCTCGTTTGCCGAGTGCTCAGCTCCGTTCAGCATATTTATCTCGTCGCTCCAAGAGATCAGGAACCTCCATCGGACCCAAAGTCCACAATGCCAACCCAGACCGCCTGACAGATTTCGTTCGCATTTTGATATCCCACGGTCAATTTCGATGACCGTTTGACCCCTCGTCGTTCCAGCAAGTTCCAGGGGATTTTGGCCTCGATCTTCACTCCTCCAACTCTCGAGCGCGAGGCGACATCGATCGGGACCACTGTCGATTCATCGAAACTCCGCCAACGGACTGCCATGGGTTGAGATTGATCCGGCCCATTCCCAACCGGGCAGATGAAAAGACTGATGTCTCTGGGCGCATTGAGGTCCTGGGGGTCTTCGGGGCACAGGTGGAGGAACAGGCCGTCCCCGTTCCAGAACCACTCCCCGCCGGGATTCTCGAGGTGGGAGTCGGAGACATCGCATGCGACATAGAGCGCCTCTCTGTCCTGCGAAGTGTAATAGGTGTGATCGACAGTCGCACCATCTCCAAGGCATGTGACTGTTGATGGCTTCAGGACAGTCTCTCCCGGCCACTCTTCGGTGTCTCCGTCCAGCTTCGGGGTGAAGGGCGTAAGACGCTTCTGTGCCAGAAGCGGCGCTGGGCTCGAAAGAGAATGTGCGGCCCGATGCGCGCTGTGAACCGATCGATTGGTCCGTTTGATCCATTGCCCGAGCTCCTCATAAGTCTGTGTTTCATCGTTTGAGACCAATCCAACGTTCTCGTCGGGCAGGAATCCCCCGTTGGCCTCATTCTGCTTTGGGTAGTCCATCCAGAAAAACCAGTGCATGCCGAGCATGAATGGGTCCTGGCGGCCCCTAGAACAGACTTTTCGTAGCCGACTCCTCGATTTTCCTGGCTGTAGACGTCGACAAAAAGCATGGACCGGTGGCCGGATTCGGGGAAGCCCGAGAAAGAAAACTCCGTGATCATGAGGGGTTTTCCAGAAGCCTTATAGAGGGTCTCGAAGTCGGGCTTCAAGTTTCCGTATCGGTTGTAGTCGTTGACGGAATTGACATCGAAGTAGGGAGACAAGGATTTGAAAAGGTCGAGGTCAGGGATCCCTCTGTAGCGAACGCCCATGATCAGATGATCAGGGTCGAGTGAGCGCAAAAGGGCCACATATCGGCTGCAGTAGGTTTTTGCCACCTCGTTTCGCCATGCCCTGAGGACCCCCTTCTCCATAGCCGAGGGGAAAGCCGTGGGGCAAAAGGAGCTCGGGATGTCTCCGAATGCTCTGTACGATCGCCCCCACTCCCCGTTGAGCTTTGCGATGCTCCCCTCATAATAGGATTCGAGGAAGGCGATGAACGCTCTGCTTCCTGCCCTCTGTGCGGGAAGACCGAGGTAGAGATTGAAGGTGTTGGCCGCGTTCCACTTCGGTTCATTGTCGATGAAATAACCGATGAAGTTGGTTTTCCCAAAAAACGGCTTCACCTCCTCCCGGATGCACGGCTCTAACCGACCCTTCCACAAGGAATCATCAAAAACGTCGTCTTGCTCTTCCCTGAATCCCGTGTAGATCTGATCCGAGACATAGAAGTGATCCCATAGCGAAGGACTGCTCCAACTGGCCGCCGTGTTGAAACCTTGCTCCATGAGGCGGCCGACAATCCACCGCTTCCTCGAGTCTTCCATTGGGGATTCTTCCGCATGCCCGAAGCAACCCCCAATACAGTTTACGCCCAGTGAGAAGAACCGCTGGCCCCGACCATCCTCGAACCACCAGATGCCTTCATCCTCAACGACCCGAATGAAAGAAGCTGCTTCGACTCCCTGGGTGTGAATCGAGGAAAGAAGTGTAAGCATGATCACGGGCAGCACGTTGACGCGTCTCAGCATAACACACCTCGCATCAGAGGCTTAACTCACCCACCCGAAAGGCACAGTTACTGACCATGAATCCAC
>CALBZH010000411.1 GCA_937889795.1 uncultured Syntrophobacteraceae bacterium
CCGTCGCCATTTCCCCTTCGATTTCAACGATTTCTGCCGGTATCGCCAAACACATGGGACCCTCTGATCATGCTGTGGCAGTGGATGGAGCCAATCTCTTGTCCGATCGAGGCGAGTAGCTGCCCCCCGCTTTTTGGATTTCGTCGAGCACGCGCTGGCACATTTCGGGAAGCTTGGCCGAAACCCTCTCCGTGAGCTCCAAGCCCCATGGGGAAATGTCTTCGGGCTCAATGCCCACGATAATCGCGCATGGGCGTTTACCGAGCATCTCCGCATAGGCCAGTGTTTCCACCATGTCCGCCTGGTGGATCGAATTCTTGAACGCGACACGTTTGGTTAGGAAATCGGCATCCAGATGATAAAGGGTGCCCGGAGGTCCGCCGTTTCGGACGGCATCGACCACGATGACATGATCAACCTCCACGATGGGATCGAGAAGACGGATCCCCAGCGTCCCTCCGTCCATCAGCTCCACATTGTCTGAGAAGTCATAATCGGCCTGGAGCCGCTCGATCACGCGGACACCAACCCCTTCATCGTGCAAGAGGATATTACCGACTCCCAGGACGAGTATACGCTTTTCCCCCATAGGCAGCATCTTTCTCTTCGCGCCGAAAAGCCAAAGCGACAAAAAAACAGGAACCCGGCAGAAAGTCTGCCAGGTCCCTGCTCCTACGTATCCGAACGGCTCGGATTAGACAACCTTAAACTTGTGGACCTCGTTGGTCTGTGGGTCGATGACGTGCACGCCGCAGGCGATGCACGGGTCAAACGAGTGGACGGTGCGAAGGATTTCCACCGGCCTCTTGGGATCCGCAACAGGCGTTCCGACCAGGGCCTCCTCAACAGGGCCAAGCTTGTTCGCACTGCATCGGGGTCCAAGATTCCAGGTTGACGGCACGACCAACTGGTAATTACCGATCTTCTGATCCTTGATTTCGATCCAGTGGCCAAGGGCGCCGCGGGGGACGTCGTTGAGGCCATAGCCCATTCCCGTCTGCGGCATCTCATAGGGCGTGTACGTCTTCTTGTCGCCCTTTTTGAGATTCTCGACCAGCTGTGTCATCCAGCCATCCATGGCGTCGCCGATAATGGCCGTCTCAAGCGCACGTGCGGCGGTGCGGCCAAGAGTGGAGAACAGGGCTTCCGGGGGCACGGCCAGCTTCTTGAGAAGACCGTCCACGGCCTGTTTGGTTGGGCCATGTCCCTTGCCGTAAGCGACGAGGACTCGGGCGAGCGGACCCACTTCCATGGGCTCGCCTTTGTAGCGCGGAGCCTTCATCCAGCTGTAACGCTTCTCGACATCCATCGGCTCGAATTTAGGCTTGGTCTCACCCTTGGCGGGATGCAGTGCCTTGTCGCCTTCATACCAGCTGTGCTTGACGTGCTCCTCAATGGCATTGATGTCGACGGGCTGAACATCGGTGAATTTGCGCTTGAAGATCGCGCCGCGCGGGATGAGCAAGCTGTCCGGTTCCTTGTCGCTCTGGGGGAATTCGCCGTATGCGAGGAAATTCTGGGTGCCGCCGATTTTCCCCCAGTCTTTGTAAAACCCCGCAACGGCGACCACGTCGGGGATGTAGACGTTTTTCACGAAATCCATGGTTTCTTTCCAGAGAAACTTGAATTCCGAGATCCGATCGGCATTGAGATCGGCTGCGCAGGTGACGCCACCCGGGACCAGGCTCTGAAGGTGGGGGTTCTTGGCGCCGAAAATGGCGTGCAGGCGGGCCGTTCGAGCCTGCTGACGGAGCGCTTCCAGGTAATGGGCGACGGCGATGAGATTCACCTCCGGCGGCAGCTTGTATGCCGGATGTCCCCAATAGCCGTTGGTGAAGATGCCTAGCTGGCCGCTGTCCACGAACTTCTTCAAACGCTCCTTGACTGCCTTAAGCTCATTCACGCCAGCGCCAGCCGGCGAGACAGAGTTTGCGATGTCAGCGGCCTTCTTGGGGTCCGCCTTCAGGGCGCTCACCACATCGACCCAGTCCAAAGCATGGAGATGATAAAAATGGACGATGTGATCATGGAGAAACTGAGCCCCCATAAGAAGATTTCGGATGATTCTGGCATTGTCGGGAATTGCGACTTTGACCGCGCTGTCTACGGACCGCACGGAGGCGAGGGCATGGACGTAGGTGCACACGCCGCAGGCCCGCTGGGTGATCAGCCATGCGTCGCGGGGGTCGCGTCCCTGAAGAATGACCTCGAGCCCGCGGAAAAGCGTCGAGCTGCTCCAGGCATTCTTCACCTTGCCGTTCTCCACTTCCACTTCGATTCGTAAGTGGCCCTCGATGCGTGTAATGGGATCCACTACCACTCTTTGTGCCATCGTATGGTTCTCCTATCCTGTAGGTCTTATTGTCCTGATTCCTGCCTGACCGATGATCGTGGGGCTTGCCGTCCCTATTTCTCTTTGTAGAAGGGGGACATGTCATCCCAGAAATTCGGCTCGCTGCACCCGATGCACGGATGACCAGCCTGAACGGGCCAGCTGGTGCCTTCATTCCATTTCACGATGGCGCAATTGTTGTACGTCTCGGGACCCTTGCATCCCATTTTGTAAAGGCAGTAGCCCAGCTCGGCTTCTTTGGATCCGAACTCCATGACGAACTCGCCCGCTTCGAAATGGGATCGTCGCTGGCAGGAGTCGTGAATGGTCTTTCCGTAAGCAAAGAGCGGCCTCTTCTTGTCGTCCAGATCCGGAAGCTTTCCGAACAGGAGGTAGTTCACGACGGTCCCGACAAAGTTGATGGGGTTGGGGGGACAACCGGGAATCTTGACCACGGGCGTCTTGAGAGCACTGCCCAAGGCGCTTTCCAGGTCTTTGGCCCCAGATGGGTTGGGGGCCGCTGCTGCGACTCCACCATAGGACGAGCAAGTCCCGATGCAAATGTTGGCAAGGGCTTTCGGGCAGATTTCCTTAGCAATCTCAAGCATGGGGCGGCCTCCAATGGTGCCCCACATGCCGTTGTCGACTGTCGGGATGGCGCCGTCCACGACGC
>CALBZH010000412.1 GCA_937889795.1 uncultured Syntrophobacteraceae bacterium
TGCACCCCTTGCAGTGATCGTAGTCCACCCGGGGATGTCCGTCCTCGCTCACGGTGATGGCGCTGTCGGGACAAAACGTGCTGCAGACCCACCAGCATCCCTTGCAATGATCGAGGTCGATGACGGGCCGCAGGGTTCTCCACAGCCCGGTCTTGACCAGGGGACTGGTGGCCGCTCCATGGATGACGGGAGCCGCGATCCTTGCGTCTTCAAACGGAAGGTCAATCCACTCAGGACCTTCGCCGGATCCGGGCAGTAGGCTCACCGCTTGGGAGACCAACCCTTCATGCGTGGCCATCGCTTCATAAGCTCTTAGGGCCTCCTTTTGACTCCTCTCGATGAGAGCGTCCCCAAGACCGGCCAATTCCATCGTTACCGCTTCCAGGAGCACCTCGCTGGAAAGCGGACCGACGAGACGTGCGGCGGCCCCGGCGCATGCAGCGCTCAGAGACCGATCCCCGTGCGGATCCTCACCCGGGGAGGCGGCCGCAAGGACGATCAGGAAGCCCGGAAAGTTCAGCCTCCGTTTCCAAGTCTCGGGATTTTCACCGGTGCGAAGCACCATGACCGTCTTTTCGCCGGCTCCCGCGAGAACCCCCGCGGCTGGGATTTGAACCAGTGTCTCGTCGGCGACCACGATCAGGTCCGGTCTCCCGATGACCCCTCGCTCCCGAATGTCTCCCCTGGATGCACGAACATAAGAAAAGATGGGAGCCCCCCTGCGCTCGGCCCCATAGCGCGGAGCATCCTGAACCTCGTAGCCTTCCAGGAAGAACGCGGTGCCCAGGATGCGGCCCGCAGTCTTCATCCCCTGCCCCCCTCGACCATGAAACCGGATACGGTACACGTCGTCCATTCCTTTCCCACACTTTGCGGCGGGGTCCTCCCGAGCGTCAACGACTTTACCCATGCTATGCCAGCCGACCTGCCCAGGCAGCGCCTGATGAGAGCACTACTTCGAGGTTCCGGTGAAGCAGTTTCCCTGGGATGCCGCGACTGCTTCCCGTGGAGGTTGCAGATCGACGGTCTTCGAGTCACGAGTTGAGGCGAAAGTAGTCTCCTGAAGGATCCGGATCTTCGTTGCTCCACCGGTCATAGCTATCGCTATGATTTCTTCAAGCTGCATTGTGGTTGGCCGGGAGGGGGAAGTCAAGCGCCCTGGAGAGAGCGGGGGCCTTGATCGATGACAAGGGAACGCTTGATCCGTGATTGGACCCGTGGCATGGTGGTGATGATCCGGTCAGACCTCGAACCGGATCTCGCTTGCAACCCGTAAGGATAGACCATGGCCCCAGAGGACCGACTTCGCAGTCCTGCCCCAAGCTGTGCCATCGCCTTGAATATCCCTCAGATGAACACCCTGCGGGTGATCGCCATGTTCGGGATCTTCTTCCACCATCTCGGGATGACGGTCCTGCGGGACCCGGATACGCCCGTCGAACGGGTCGTGCACGACATCACTTACGTCGCCGCGGACGGGGTCATTGTCTTCAATATCATCTCGGGATTCCTGCTGGCGCTCCCGTACCTCGGCCCAGCCCATCGTGCGTTTCCGGGGTACGGGGCGTTTCTCAAGCGGCGGTTTCTAAGAATCCTCCCGGCCTACTACATCGCGTTGCTGATCTTTTCAGTCGCAAACGTCTTCGCGTTCGACTTTCCAGCCACGGCGTCCCTGCGGTTCCTGCTTGAGCACGCGCTCTTCCTGAACACCCTGGATCACGAGACTATCGGGCTGAACATCTCACCGTTCTGGTACGTGGGCATGCTCGTCCACTTCTATCTTGTCTTCCCGTTCATCCTGCGCTTCTTTCTGAGGTTTGGACCGACCCGGGCCGCTCTCTCCCTCATCGCGGCTTCGTGGGGGGGCTGCGGCCTCGTGTCTCTCTACCTCACCGTGCATCCCGATTCAGTCTTGGGCATGGCGGGCTCGCTCATGTTCTTCAACCTACCGGGGCGGCTGCCCGAGCTTACTATCGGGATGTGGCTGGCGGCCATCTGGAATCCTTCCGACTCGTGCGGTCAGGAAGGGAGGCTGAACCGACCGTTCACATTCTTCCTCGCAGGCCTGGTGCTCCATGCCCTCGTCTCTGCCCCCTTTGTCGGGAAGATGGATGGCCTCCCCTTTCACATCCTGAACGTTTCGGCTGTCGTCCCGGTCTTCACACTGCTCTTCCTGTGGCGCCCGACATCGGAGGCGGCGAGTTTTGCCGCTGTCGGAAAGCTCGCCAAATACTCCTTCGGCATCTTCCTCGTCCACCATCCTGTCTTCAGCTATCTCGGTGTGATGCCCGGAAAGGTTCCGGAAACCACAGCCGAGCTCGTGAAGCTCGCCTTCCTCCTGTTCCCCGTGTCCTATGTGGCTGCGGTGCTCCTGGATCGGCTTGCCGGTTTCGTGGTGAG
>CALBZH010000413.1 GCA_937889795.1 uncultured Syntrophobacteraceae bacterium
AGAGCGCTGATTGACGCCGACGTCA
Source organism: uncultured Syntrophobacteraceae bacterium (assembly GCA_937889795.1). Lineage (GTDB taxonomy): Bacteria > Desulfobacterota > Syntrophobacteria > Syntrophobacterales > Syntrophobacteraceae > CALBZH01. The sequence continues at coordinate 26 of CALBZH010000413.1, forward strand.
TCAGCCACCCGGCTCTAGCCCTCCTGCGAAGCCCATCTCTAAGCACTCACCTTGCCGGTAGCTTTCTCTCTGAGGTAGCGACGGTTTTTCCCCACTCCCTCGACATACTCACGTGTTCTTGGGGACCGCTTCTGCGTGGAGGAAGCAATGCCGATTATTTTATGGAGGTGTATCGGAGGGCACTCGTGGTGGTTGAATCCGACCAGAGTGTCGTCATTGACTCGATTGGCCATCTCAGGAGTCTATACACATCGTTGTAGCGGAGATTACGAGTGGCTCTCGGGATGCACGCAGCAACTTGAGAAAACGAGACGTCCATCCCGAAGAGCGCAAAGTTCTCCGGGTTCCATTTCCACCCATCTCTTGTTGTGAGGCAATGGAACGGTCGCGATGACAGCGAGGAACTTTCCAGATCCGTCCGTGATCGAATGGCACTCCGAGGGGCGGTCTTCCTCACGAAGTTCTTCAGCCGGTTTTCGAAGTAGCAGTCGGTGGAGCGTTCCTCTCCCATACAGGTCCGTATACACAATAAGTGTCTCGCCGTCAGAGAGGAGCACGTTTAGCTTGTTTGGTTTCCCACCTTTCTTGGTGCACAGGCGATTCAGGGCAACAAGAAATCCCCGGAGTTCAAGAAAATCTTCGTCGGTCCAGTCGCTGATGCGCCTTTCTCCGATGAATTTGAGTAGATGGCAGAAGAGAAGCTCGGAGTCGGTGGTTCCGACGGGTTTGAAACGGCCAGGTCGAAGCCCACGAAAGGTTCTGATGGTTCCGTTATGCGCGTAGGCATAATCCCGCCCCCGAACCACCCGTGCGAAAGGATGGCTGTTGCTGTAGGTCACGGCACCCTTACTCGCCTTGCGAACATGAGCTATGAAGATTCTCGAACGCAGATGGTCATACGTGGAGAGGAACTTGGAAAGTCCGCTTGTGCTGGCCGGGATCGCCTCCTTGATTACCTGCGCCGCTTTTCCATCCGGGTATAGTGCAATTCCCCACCCGTCCGGATTCCCTTTCCCTTCAGGCAGTTCTTCTCCGCGCCATCGAAAAGCGTTGAAGTATCGACCGGGTCTTACCCGGCTGCTGCAAGAAATCCCCATCAATTCACACACTGCGTTTTCTCCGCTTTCCAGGTTGAGTATTTTGTAGGAAATCTCCGGACTCGATCAGTTCACCATGGGCGGCATCATTGAAATAAATCCATGCCAGCAGTTCTTCTCCGCCGTCCAGAACCACTCCAGCCTGTTCGCGCCGGTACCATTTTGGATGGCCCTCAAGTTCATCAAGTCTTTCGAGGGTGCCATCATCTACGGCGTAAACCTCCCCCGCCACCTGTGTGAGAGCCTTGGTACGTGAAAGGTATGGGACTCCGCTCCCGTAGAGTGCATAGCGTTTCTTGGTTCTTGCCATTCCGACGAATTTTGAAGAGTCAAGCAGGTGATGATTCCATTGGCCTCGCCTGAGAGTCCCATAAACGAAGACAGTGTGCGTGAGCTTTGACTTGGCATTATTCTCCATTGTGATTTGTCTCCTTATTACTTGATGAACCTGATGATTATCCAATCAAAGATCTTTTGCTTGTTGCGCTATGAATGAAGTGCTTGAAATAGATCCGTGAGGAATGCTTTGGCGGCTTCGTAGATCCCCGGACATTTGCTCTCCCTCGGGCCAGCGACATTGAGGACCCGGATATCATTGCTCTGAATCCAGTTGAATACACGGGCCTGTGAGTTCGAATTCAGTTGCTCAAACTGCACAACAATGCAGGGCTTTCCATGCCTCACTGCTAGGTCGCGGGTCAGCAAAGTCCCAGAAGAGAGCCTTCGTTTATTGAGGATCAGGGTTCCATCAGATTCGACGACATTTTTCTCCGTCCTCACTTTGTAGTTTTGGCTGGAGAGTTCGATCAGGGGGTATCTTTCATGGATGAAGCCATCCTCAGCTTTTCTGCCCTTTGGGCAATAACCACCAATAGGAATTCCATGCTCAAGAGCGGCATCAAATGCGGCGCGGTCAACACCTGTTTGACCGCCAGACACAACTCTAAATCCGTCTTCCATATTCATTTTCTCCTTTCTTCAAGAGGGTCGCTTGACTGCTTCGACTCCGTCATCTCGCCGATAGTCTCATCAGCTTCGCCCTCGGAACCTACGGGAATACAAAATCCGTCGCCTACGACGTACCATCCATCCTCAAGAATGAGCTTTCTGAGCGGGCCAGCGGTTTCTATGACTACCTCATCAGTGAATTTCAACTTCATCTTGCTTCTCCTTCTGTTGGATAATCCAAGCAGGAAACAATATTATGATCCTCATTGGGATACATAAAGCAGAGATTTGGTTGAGCAACAAAAAGTGTCCACAATTACAGACACTTGTGACGATCAACTGCTCGATAATGAAGTCCATTTCACCGCTATGCGCTACCCCTCGATGGACAGGGGAAGGCGGCTTTGAATCCCATGGCGAAGCGCTTCGGTATACGAAGCCCAAGGCCAACCCGTTAAACCGTGAGAGAATTGGTGCTCATGGGCTGGATTACGGTGTGTGAAGGAGGGGCGGGGCTGTATTCTGCTGGATCATGCATGAAACTTGCTGCGCCTGGATGGCACTAAGGAGACTAGAGGGGAATCCTTCGTTACCTTTTGATTCTGGCGGCAACAGGTCTTTTTCCATCGCCCCGAGTATTTTGACGAGAACGGACTTTCCGACGGATTTGTTGTACGACTTGTCTATTTCCGCCGTGGATATGGCGCAATTTGCGAAGAGTGAGCGCAACAGCTTCTTGGTGAGATTATCGTTCTCTTTTTGACCCATCCGGAAGCCACGGCCAACCTGAAAGACCCAAGACAAGGGCTTATCGTGGGGGCACAATCGAGGTGACGCATGTGAAGGTAAGATCGGCTTTCTACTCAAGGTGTAAAAGCGTTTCTTGATAGCTGACTGCTGGCGAGCAGTGCTGTTATCCTTCCCTCCCGATCAGCAGACTACGCTTCGTAGTCGTCATCATCAGGGTCTAACTCGTCTCGCCAACGACTCCAGAGCCGCCATGTGCCATCAGGATTAATCACCACATCGTCGTCCATCCAGTTACGGGCATCATCTGCGGCATCAGACACGAGTTGGCTAATGGCGGATCGGCCAGTTTCGGGGAATCTCCTCACTACTTCTTCTATAATATCGTCCTTTGTCCAAGCGCCTTCGTCAATCAACTCCCCTATTGCCTGTTCCTCATTCGACAAATCCTGCTCACCCTCTTCCAGTCTCTTCCACAAGTAAATGCCTTGCTCCTCGACAACAAGCCTGTGAAACCGGTTGTAAGCGGGATTCTTGCAGTCAGACAGCAATGTCTCATAGTAGGACTTAGGTACTTCAGGATGTGCTTGAATCAATTTTTCCAGCAATTGACCACGAGTGTATCTTTCTTCTCCGACCAATCTCTTTAATAGGTCTCTGCCGGGATATTTGAATGCTCTTGGAGGCAGTGTAAAATCTTCAGGGAGTACGAGCGGGCCTTCGCGCCATTTGCCTGAGAGCAGGTAATCCATAATCTCAGGAATCCAATTATTGCGGAGGTCAAAATGCTTTGTCCAGTGTTCTAGCCTTACGAATTTACGGACTGTTTCGGAGACGGATTGTTCGGTTGGCCCGGTGAACTCACACTTTGCGCCATGATCTCCATCGGCCCGTCTTATCAGTGCTCTTTTGGAGAACCGTGCAGTTCTGATCTCATTGTAATTTATCGAATTTCCTAGCTTTACTTGAATGGGTTCGAAATCACATATGAATGGATGCATGCCATGAAGTTGGCATCGCCCATTTTGATTGAGCCATCTGCAATTGTCAGCTTGGTTGTTATTTTGAAAATCTACGTCCAGGCTAATGTTTCCTCCATAACTATCAATCCAGCCAGTAGCATGATTCTGTAGATCTGGATAATCAACAGCAGGATAGACTGGGGTCAAGTCAAACCAATTGAAATGAAGAGAAGTCTTTTTGCAACACGCACCGCATCCAGGTGGGCATACCAGACCGTTTGCAATGGAAGGGTGCACAACAAGCGGTTTAGGTTCATACCTGGTACCATCGTACTCGAATGACTCTTTGGTGATCGCCGTGAAGATCCTAATTATTTTACCGAAATTGTTAACCATCTTTCGATTCATCTCCATATCGTTTGGGCCTTGAACCTGAGCGGCGCCTGCCCGCCAGGGCGAACCATTGCGACGTAATGATCGGTCGATTTGGTGAAACTGATAAGCGAAAACAGCGGGAAAGTCTTGAATGGTGGCATTCTACTCCGTTTTCCCTGGTGGACCAGCCGATCTGATGTCACGAGTGGAAAGGATTGGAGGTCCGCGTACCTGGTGTTATGGGTCGTCCGGAAGGCGGCATGGTGCATTTTCCGTAGCCAGGTCAAAATGCAACAAGGAGATCATCGTCACTACGTCTTGTTGGCATACCATCGCTGGTACAGCCTTCGATAAAGATCCTATTTGCGGCCATATCCCTGTCCGCGTTTCCCACCCCATATGAAACCACGGCCAGACGAAGAACCAAGAGAAAAGGGAGTCTCAAGAGCTTGTGCGGGACATGTCATTTCTATGTATGCAACTGCTTGAATTCTAAGCTCATCTGTATCATAGTGTACCCGTTGTGCTTCGGTCTTCAGATTCAGCGGTTCTCATTACGCGGAAGCACACGTCCTCAACGGAGACGAGTGATTGCTGCCTCCAGGAAGGGCAGGAGTTTTGCGGTGACGTTTTCAGGGTGCAAAGGAGACCACAAGCCCGGAAAACGTGCGTTTCCGGAACGACCTTTAGGAGGGGGAGGGGGAATGAAAAAAGAGTTGTACGATCAGAAAGATCGGCTCTATGCGGATGCACTCAGATTCTGGTATGCAAGCCTGTATATTAATTTTGGAACCCTTGTTTTTCTCCTTGTCACTATCTTCATTAGCTGGCCCTCTTTGGCCTGGCTCTTCGGGTTTGTTACACTGCTATCGCCCATAGCCCTTCTTGGGTGCAGGGTGATTTTCGAATCGAAATTCAGAGAAGCCGACCGCTGTAAGCGTCTCCTTCATTATGTGGACAGCCTTGGAATCGAGATTCCAGAAGCAGAGGCAGCCTGCCTTCTTGGATATCCTTCGCGCAAGCCGGTAAAAATCACCTATGATGGGCCGTTCTACGTCTCTCTTAGCGAGCAGGGAATACGGAGGCTCGTGGACAACACAAGGGAATCAGCCTTTTTCACTTTTAAGTTGGCAGGGCATACCAGAAACTATTCCTTAGCGGTTATTGGCCTCATGGTAATCACTGTATTTGTTATTTTTCACACCATTTTATCCACACCAGAAGACACAAAGAATATTGTTAACTATGCAAAGTCTGCCGCTGGTGTAATGTCATTCCTTTTTACAGGAGACATCATCATTCTTTGTCTTAAATGGTGGGGAATGCAGAATGAAGCTGAAAAGTCATATAATACCCTTAACGACCTACTTAAACGCGCAAATATCACCGTTGATGAGGCAATGAGAGCTGTTGAAGAATACCACATTGCCGTTATTCAGGGTGCCCCCATTCCGGTAAAGGTCTATTTGAGGCACAGGGATTCTCTTAATGCTGCATACCAGAAAGCCCATGGCATAAAAGGGGAATAGATGGGAGATGTCTCTAAAGCTATCCAGAAATACATCAACGAAAACATTAAGCTCTCTCAGCCCGATATTAGCAGATCGGCCCGAAGCCGGGATTGGTTACTTGGTCGAATAAGCAGTGTAATCAGTAATAGGAGAAATGAGCCTTCTCTTTACTCAGATAAGCCATATTTGAATTTTGGAAGCTATGTCAAGCAGACAAAGGTTCAAGTGGTCGATGAATACGACATCATGGTTACGTTGGACAGTGCAGGGGGAAGCTATACGCATAATGGGGCGACCATCGGCCACGGCCAAGGAAATCTTATCATACTGAATCCTCTATTTAATGATAGATTTCTAAAGACAGATAGGACAGGTGTAAGCCCCACAAAGATTCTGAACTGGCTAAAAGGAGTGGTGAAGGAAGTTCTGGACCCACACGGGGGAGATCCACCAGTAAGAAACGGACAAGCCATCGTTGCCCATATAAATAATACCGATACCACCTTTGATCTAGTTCCTGCCGCAATTCTGAAAAGAGTGAGCGACAATAAGATTTTCTATGCCATTCCTAAAGGGGATCAGGCTGACAACTGGCTGGCAACCGCTCCCGAGGATGACATCAAGGCCGTTGAAACAGCAGCCGATGGAAGGACAAACTTCAGAAACGT
>CALBZH010000414.1 GCA_937889795.1 uncultured Syntrophobacteraceae bacterium
GACCGGCGCTGCAGTCGTCGAAGGGGAGGTTGCAGCGGGCAGGAACGACAGCCGCCCCACGGTTGGCGTCCCCATGGCCTTGCACAGTCTGGAGTGGGGGGTCTTCTGGACCCATTTTCTCGCGCGTCTTGACTACTCAGTCGTTTTGAGTCCCAAGACGAACAGCCGGATCGTCCGAAGTGGCGTCGAGAGCATGACCGCTGAAACCTGCTTTCCCATCAAGGTCTTCCATGGGCATGTGCACCACCTGTTGGACAAAGCGGATTTCCTCTTCCTTCCGACGGTCATCAACATGCCGACGCCCGAAGCCGAAGAAAACGGTCTCTTCTGCCCGTTGGTTCAGGGGTCGCAGTACATGGTCCGGTCGGCCTTGAGGGTCCCCGACCACCGACTCATCCGTCCCGCCCTTTTTCTCAAGGAAGGGTTCGAATCGGCGGCAGAGAGTCTGTACGCGAGCCTTCCTCCTACGTTGCGTCCCTCGCGCGCAACGGTCCTGGAAGCGGCAGAGAAGGCTTGGAAGCGCCAGAGAGCTTTTCGAAGCAGCCTGGTCTCACGTGGAAGGGACGTCCTGGGAGACACTCCGGCCGAAGAGGCGCTGTGGATCGTGACCGGGCGGCCCTACAACCTTCACGATGAGCGGTTGAATCTTCAGCTGGGACGCCACCTGGCCAAGCTGGGAATCCGGGCCATCCCCATGGACTTTCTTGATTTCGAAAAGGAAGACCTGCACGACTTTCCCAGAATGTACTGGGGACTCGGGGCGAGGATCCTGCGAGCGGCCAAGCGCATTGCGGGAGAACCCAACTGGTATGGGGTTCACCTCACCAATTTCAGCTGCGGTGCGGATTCCTTCATCGAGCACTTCTACAGGCACACCCTGAAAGACAAGCCCTCTCTGATTTTGGAGCTGGATGAGCACAGTGGCGTCGCAGGGCTTCTCACGCGCATTGAAGCCTATCGCAACGTCGTCAAGAACCTCCAGCAGAGAGACGCTGCCGCGGGCGAGGTCTCGTGCCTCCGGGCTGAAGCCCTGTGCCGGTGAGCTATGACGAACGGAAGATGAGCCTCACCATGCAAAGGACGGATCAGAGCACATTCGATCGCCTCCACACGAGCGTACAGCAGAGCGATGTGTCCGGGAAAACCCTGCTCATCCCGGACATGGCTCCCATCTCATCAAGACTGTTGGCGGCAAGCTTCCGGGCCTTTGGTGTGAACGCGATCGTCATGGAGACGTACAAGGGACTGGGATTGGGCCGAAAGCACACGTCGGGCAAGGAGTGTCTGCCCTGCCAAATCACCCTTGGAGACATTCTACTCCATTTGCAGAGCGAAAAAGAACGGTTGGGGAGCGGTTTCGCTCCCGAGCAGTACGCGTACTTCATGCCGGAAGCGGACGGTCCCTGTCGGTTTGGGATGTACAACAAGCTCCAGCGGCTGGTGCTGGACCAGTTCCCGGAATTTCAGCCCGTGCCGATCGTCTATCTTTCGACCATGAACAACTATGAAACGGCCGGAATCCTGCCTCCGGACAAGGCACGGCTCTTTCGACGGCTGAGTTATGTCACCCTGGTCGCGGGTGACGTACTGGACCGGATCGCGTGGCGGGTGCGCCCATACGAGCTGCGTCCTGGCTTGACGGACACCTTCATGCATGAAGCGGTGGCAAAGGTCAGCGACGTCATTGAAACCGTGGGAGCAGACCTGAGATTTGATGCGATTTGCAGGGCCTTAGGACAGATCGCAGCGACCGCGGCAACCTTCCTGGACCCCCACAAGCCCAGGCGTCCGATCGTCGGCATCATTGGTGAGATCTATCTGCGCAGCCACCCGGCATCCAACCAGAACATCATCCACCAGCTGGAGCGTTACGGCGCCGAAGTTGTGGATGCCTCTTTGGGAGAATGGATCAACTACATCACTTCCGAATCTCTCAAGAAGATTGATCGGCAATGGCTGGAGACTCGACGTCGAAAGGATTGGGCCGGATGCCGGACCCTGGTCAGGAAATGGATCGGCCTCCAAATCGAAGCGTACTATCAGAAGTGGCGCCAGTGGCAAGTTTATCGGAGTGTTCTGCGCCACCTCGACATCCAGCCGGACCACAATATTTCGCACATCAAGAAGCACCTGGACAGGAACCGTCTATTCCATGAAGCGATCGGCACCGAGGCCGTTCTGAGCATCGGTGGGGCGCTGGAATACGCACACCACGGCTTCGACGGCGTGGTCAACGTCTTTCCCTTCACGTGCATGCCCAGCACCATGGCTTCAGCGGTCCTCAAGCCCCTCCTCAACGACATGAAAATCCCATACCTGGATGCCCCATACGACGGCGCCATTCAACCGAACCGCGATGTGGCGCTGCGAACGTTCATGTATCAAGCGCAACAGCATCGGGACGCCAGGATCACGGGAAGAAACGGTGGCACACCCCCATGACACAGCAAACCATGATCATCAACGCCGCTTTCCCGGAAGAATTCCGGGTTGCTCTCCTGGAGGGCCAATCCCTCGAGGGGCTCTTCATCGAAACGGCCACTCGGGGCAAAATCGTAGGCAACCTTTACAAGGGCATCATCGTCCACGTTCAGACGAGCCTCCATGCCGCATTTGTTGATTTCGGCCTGAATCGCAACGGCTTTCTGCCGCTTTCAGAAATCCATCCCGAATATTTCCAAACCGAGGCGACCGAGCCCGTCCGTATTCAAGATGTGATCAGCACCGGGCAGGAGGTTCTGGTCCAGGTTGTCAAGGAAGAAGTCGGGACCAAGGGCGCGCTCCTCACGACCTATGTCTCCCTCGCGGGGCGCGACGTGGTCCTCATGCCTGGACAGTCCCAACGGGGCGTATCGCGTAAGATCGAAGAAGAAGAACAACGGGAGCGCCTCAAGGAGCTGGCCCGCGACCTCAAGATCCCGGAAGAATTCGGGATCATCATCCGCACGGCGGCCCTCAATCGCACCAAGAAGGAAATATCAAAAGATCTGAATGAGTTGATGCGCCTGTGGGAAGAAATCAAGAAGAATGTCCAGGAAGCCACCGCACCCGCTCTCATCTACAAGGAGCACGATCTGGCTATTCGTGTGATCCGGGACTACTTCACCCCGAACATCAAGACGATTCTCGTCGACGACAAGGACGTCCACAAGCAGGTCAAGGATTTCATTGGCATCATCAGCCCGCAGCACCAGCGTGCCGTTAAGCTTTACAAAGAAGACAGTCCCATCAGCAGCAAGTACCACCTGGAAGACCAGATCGAGCAGGTTTTCAGGAAGCGTGTTCCCCTCAAATCGGGTGGCTACCTGGTGATCGACCAGACCGAAGCGCTCGTCGCCATCGACGTGAACTCCGGGAAGACCAATGGTGAGGGGGCCTTGGAGGAGATGGTCTTCAAGGTGAACATGGAAGCGGCAGCGGAAATTCCGCGGCAGTTGCGGCTGCGCGACCTTGGGGGGCTGATCGTCATTGATTTCATCGACATGCGTGAAAACCGCCACTCCCGGGAGGTGGAGCGCCGGTTGAAAGAAGAAATGAAGAAAGACAAGGCGAAAGTCACAATCGGTCGTATCTCCCGCTTCGGGCTTCTGGAGCTGTCGCGGAGATCGGAAGAGCGTCGTGTAGGGAAAGAGTGTAGATCTCGGTGG
>CALBZH010000415.1 GCA_937889795.1 uncultured Syntrophobacteraceae bacterium
CGCGACACGTTTTCAGCTCTGGCAGCCGCCTCGGCCCAGGACATCATGGAGCTGAGCTCCCCATAGCGTTCGATGGGCTGGGACATGACCCGCGCTCTCTGGATGCGGTCGAAAAAGGGCAGTCCCCACATGGGAAGCGCTCCGTGACCGCGGGGCATGAATCCCCACTTCTCGTCCACTCTTCCCCCCAGGCCCCACCGGATGTCCCCGGGCAGATAGAATTCCGCCTGGCTCATGGAATCCATACCGCCGGCCAACACGACCTGTGCATTGCCGGTCTGGATCTTCATGACACCAAAGAGAACGCTGTCGACTCCCGAGCAGCACCGCCGATCGACGGTAATGGCCGGGACGCATTCGGGCCAGCCCGCGGCCAGGACCGCGAATCGCCCGGCATTGGCACACTCACCATTCTGGTAGGACTGGCCGACGATCACCTCGTCTATTTGCTCCGGATCGACGCCGGCCTTTCTTGCCGCTTCGCTCAAGACAAGCGCTCCCAATTCATAAACCGGCACACTCCTCAAGCTGCCGCCGAAAGAGCCGATGGGCGTGCGCACTGCAGCAAGGATCACTACGTTTTCCATGACAAGACCTCACATTCACATCGGGTCCAAACCAGCATCTACTGCTTCTTCGTCCCGTCGGGGTTGTACTCATACCATCCGCGACCGGATTTGCGCCCCAAATGGCCCATTTGGACTTTGCGTCTTAGAATCGCCGGAGGATAGAAGGACGGGTCTTTGGTCTCTTCGTAGATGGCCATCAAGGCTCCGTGGGTGACATCCAGACCTACCATGTCACCCGTTTCAAAGGGTCCCATCTTTCTCCCCCCGGCCAGCCGAAGTCCCTTGTCGATGTCTTCGACGGTGGCCACCCCCTGCTCGACGAGGCGCATGGCTTCAAGATTGGCCCGGTAGTTGATACGGTTGATCACGAAGGCGGGAAGGTCGCGATGCACCAGAATCGGCTCCTTGCCAAGACGGCGGACAAAGTCCACACCCCGGACGAAGGTGTCCTCGCTGGTGAGCATCCCGCGGATGACCTCCGCAGCCGGCATCATGGGCACGGGCGAGAAGAAATGCAGGCCGAGAACGTACTCCGCTCTCTCGGTGACTCCGGCCAGGTCCGATATGGAAATGGCGCTCGTGTTGCTCGCGATGATCGCACCAGGTTGGGCCACGCGGTCGATCTTGCGAAAAACGTCCCGTTTGAGCTCAACGTTTTCGAACACGGCCTCGATGATCAGATCCGATTGCCCCGCCGCGTCCAGTTCAGTCGACGTGGTGATCCGGGACAGGATTGCATCCACGCTCCCCAGCACGGTCCCCTTTTCCACAAGCTTTCCCACGGACCAGGCCAGGTTTTTCTTCGCTTTGAGGAGCGCTTCGGGCTGAACATCGTTTAGCACGACCTGGAGCCCCGATTGGGCACACGCCTGGGCAATGCCGCTGCCCATCAGCCCGCTTCCCACAATAAAGACTCGTTCGATGCTCATTGTATCTCCCATCGATTCTGCAGCCCGAAGGCTAGGCTCAAGTCAACACCGCACCGTAAGCCTGGCGCCTCTCAATCATTTCTGAACCTGCTGAAATCCGGCGGCCTTTTCTCCAGAAACGCCTGAACCCCCTCGTGGGACTCCTCGGTCTGGTAGTAAAGGGTGACGGCATGTCCGGACATGGCGGTGATGCTGGATGCGTGGTCCGTGTCGGCATTGAAGGAGGCCTTGAGAAACGCCAACGACGTAGGAGACTTCTGGAGAAGCTCTTGAGCCCAGTTCAGCGCTTCGTTCTCCAATTCGCCCAGCGGGACGACCTTGTTGACCAGACCCATCGCAAGAGCTTCCTGGGCAGAATATTGTCGGCACAGGTACCAGATCTCCCGGGCCTTCTTTTCTCCAACAATCCTCGACAAAAAGATGGTTCCGAAGCCTGCATCGAAACTGCCGACTCGAGGTCCGGCCTGACCGAAGCGTGCATTGTCGGAAGCGATGCTGAGATCACACACGAGATGCAGGATGTGTCCGCCGCCAATGGCAAAGCCGTTCACTGCTGCTATGACTGGTTTGGGTATCGCCCGGATGAGGTTGAGAACTTGGCCGTGCGCGTCCAGCAGTTCGAAGTGAGCTTGCCCTTTGCCGTATCCTTCG
>CALBZH010000416.1 GCA_937889795.1 uncultured Syntrophobacteraceae bacterium
ACCACCGAGATCTACACTCTTTCCCTACACGACGCTCTTCCGATCTTGCCGAGAAATCGGGCAACCGAATGATGGTCGGCAGATTTCTGAACTGCCTCGGTCTGGCCTACAGATACCAGGGCCAGTATGAGAAGGCGCTTGATTCTCTCGAGCGGGCGATGCCAATCCACAATGAAATTCGGGACCGATATCGGGGTTACTGCCTGAACTTGATGGCACTGGTTCACCGTGATCTTGGCCGGCAACAGGAGGCCATCGAGCTCTACCGGCAGGCTATCGCGTTTCAGCGGCAAATTGGAAACCGCTGGGGTGAATGCATCAGTACTTGTGACATGGGTTGGTCCTATGTGAGGCTCGGTGACCATGAAAAGGCGCTGAAGTTCTTTCAGGAAGCGGTGCCCATTTGCAGGGAGAGCAAGAATGAGCGCCACGAGGGCTTTGCGCTTAACGGAGTCGGTTGGGTTTACCAGCGACTCGGACACTATGAGAAGGCGCCCAACTACCATCAACAGGCGCTTTCCATCCATAGGGGAATGAAGCACCGAAGCGGTGAATCGTCAGCTTTGAACAGCCTTGGGTATGCCTACACTCTTCTTGGGCAGCACGAGAAGGCGGATCGTGCACTGCGGGAGGCGCTTGAAGTCTGTTCCGAGCTGGGGACTCCAGAATGCCTCTGGAGGGCTCATTGGGGTCTCGGTCAGGTCGAGGCCAAACGAGGGGCGGATGCCAAGGCAATTACCCACTACGACCATGCTCTGGATAGCATTGAGGGCATGAGGGCTGCGCTGGCCCAGCAGGAATCCCAAGCCTCCTTCATGCGGGACAAGCTGGCCGTCTATGACAGCCTTATTGAGCTTCTCACGAGCCTGCACCAGAAGGACCCCTCTCGCGGCTATGACCGGAAGGCCCTGGAAGTGTTCGAGCGGAAACAGGGGCGTGCCTTTCTCGAACAGATGGGCAGGAGCGGGGCACGACATTTCGCTGGCCTCCCTAAGGCGATCGCAAGCAGGGAAGCTGAGCTGGAGGCACAACTGCAGGAACTAGATTTGGCGCGCTCGGTTCAGATCGGCAAAGCTGTTGAAAAGGGAGGCACAGGTGCCGCGAAGATCACTTTGGATCGGATCCAGCAGGTAAAGACCGCACAAAAGGCACTGCAGGAGGAGATCCGGATCAATTATCCCGAGTACCATGCCTTGAAGTACCCCAAGCCGGCAACCCTTGCCGAGCTGCAGCAGAGCGTTCTCAGACCGGGTGAGGCCATTCTAATCTACGGAGTCATGGAAAAAGCGACCAGCCTCTGGGTCATCGGAAAAGAAGACTTTGGGCTGTTTTCGATACCGATGGGTGAGAAACGGTTGCAGGAGAAGGTCCGCGCGTTCAGAAGCGGGATTGTTCGGGAGCCGGATCCTTTGCCGTCCAAAGGTCCCGACGGCAGGTCGATCAAGCCTGTCAAACCGGAATCCGCCGGGATCGAAACGGGTCAAAGTCCTGTGACGGATACGTCGAGCCTCGGCAGGGAGCTCTTTGAGATCCTGGCTCCCGCAGGCTTGCGCGAGAAGATTGCGAAGGCCCGGACCCTGTACATCGTTCCCACGGGACCGCTCTACTTGCTGCCCTTTGAAGCGCTGACCACGGGGGAAAGCCGTTTCCTGCTGGAAGAGCGCTCGGTTTCCTATCTGTCTTCTGCCTCCCTTCTGAAGATCTTGAGGGACACAGAGAGTCGAAAGAAAGAGAAAGCAAAAAACCCGCTGTTGGCCTTTGCCAACCCGGTCTATGGAGCCCAACGGCCGGCGCCGCCGCCAACAACGAAACCCGGTCCTGGAGATGGCATCAAGCCCGGGACGGGCCTCGAGATCACTCGCATCGCGGATTTGCGAACCGCCGCTTACCGGGACTATTTCGGAGGATCGTTCCTGGAGCTCCCGGACACCGAGGATGAAGCCAGGAAGATCAAGGCCATCCTCCAGGCGCCGGATCAGAGTCGCCCCCTGCAGCTTCGGGATGCCGCCTCCCGGAGCAATGTCCTGCGCCTGAACGATGAGAATAGGCTGAATGATTACCGGTTCGTGGTGTTCGCCTGCCACGGGGTGCTGCCCGGCGAGGTCAACCAGGTGAAGCAGCCCGCGCTGGTGCTCTCCCACCCCGATCCCCAGACGGGACAGGAAGGTTTT
>CALBZH010000417.1 GCA_937889795.1 uncultured Syntrophobacteraceae bacterium
CCTGTTTAGCTTTGCAGTCATCGGTGAGGAGCGCATTTCAAAGAAACATGAGTTCGCCTTTCGATCAGGAGGGAGCAAATGGAGCTACCGGTTTACATCACCGTCGAAGAGGTCCAGCGGGTGTGCAGAGAGCTCGAGATCAGTGACTGGACTCAGAAGACCGACGGAAAAGTCACCACCGAAGAAGCCCGGATCATCCTGAATGCGATCAATACGGGAGACATGAAGATCGACCTCGAAGATTTCCGAATCGGCCTGGAAGTCGAATTGGAGCATGGAACCCGGTTCAAGGAAGCCAATGTCACCAACAATCACCCCATTCTGACGGGCAAGATCGTGGTGGCTCACTTTGAAGAGATGCTGGATTACTATCAGAGGCTGGAAGTCGCGGAGATCGAAGGGGACATCCTAAAAGCACTGGTGGCCCAGAATCACGCGAAGCTCGAAAAGTACACCCGGAAGCTTGTTGAGGCAAAGATCGCCCTGAGCAAAGCCGAAGCCAAAGCGCTCGGAATGTAACAATCGCAGCATCAGGAAAACCAAAGAGCCCGGTCCCCCCGCAGAGGGACGGGCTTTTCGTTATGAGAAGTGAGCCAGGAGCGGGCTCTGCGTCACTCCTCCACCCAAAAAACGCTTTCAGCGGCGTGTCATGATCGAAAACCGCTCTGAGCACACTCCGTTAGGGCGCGCTGGGACAGGAAAGGGTGAGCGTCTTGAGGTCGAGCACAAGCTGCCTCTTGACGACGAACGCCGGGACTGTCTCCAGCTTCATCGTGGTAAGAGTCGATTTTGGAACATCGTGCACATCAACCAGCACGGTCTGGGTGCCTTCCGGAACGTCGAACAGGCGAAACTCGAAGACGCCCGGGGCGCCATCGACCGGCACCGCCCTGGCTACGATGGAGGTTCCCGGGACATACACCAGAACCTGAAGATCAAGCGGATCGGCGAGCGAAATGCAGTCACCAGCACCCGTTAAGTCGATCCTGCCTTTGACATCTCCCGAATGCGTGATTCGGGACACGCCATTGATCTTTTCCGGCTTCGCCGCGTACGCGTCTCCAAGAGCAAAGACGCTGACACAGAGCATGATCACAACAACTGATAGCACCTTCTTCATAGCCATTCTCCTTTTCCCCGGACCATCATTACCGCCTTGGGCGACACCCCACGGCGCCCATCATCCCCGCCCGCGCAACCGGGCTCCCTCTAAGCGGGACCGATTCTCGCGAACGGCAGATATTTCATTGGCATTTGCCCAAATGAATCTACGGAACACAGACTGAGAGCTCGTGACGATGCAGGGCACACATCCTGATGCCGAAGGATGTCGAGCCACACCCCTTCAGCTTCCAACCTTCTCCAAGGCGCCGCCCCCCGGGCCCTGGCCTGCCCCTCCGGTCACCAGCCTGGCTCCCGATCGGTCCGACGTATCGATGGTCACGTGCAGCGAGCCCCCCACACGCAAAGGATACTCCGGCGGAGGGGGCTTGTCGAGCAGGATCCTTACGGGAATGCGCTGGACGACCTTGATCCAGTTCCCCGTAGCGTTCTCTGGAGGGAGCAGAGAAAACGCGGCCCCGGTCCCAGCCCGAATGCCGGCAACACGGCCATGGTAAACATGGCCGGGAAAGGTGTCCGCGGTAATTCTGACCTTCTGACCGATGCAGACATCTTCCAGCTGCGTCTCCTTGAGATTCGCTTCGACGTAGACATCTTGGAGAGGAACGATCGCCATGAGGGACTGCCCCGGCTGCACCCGCTCCCCCACCTGCACTCTGGCCTGGGCCACGTATCCGGTAATCGGCGCTCGGATGGTGCAGTACGAAAGGTTCAGATCGGCGGTTTCCAGCTCAGCAAGAAGCTCCGCCCGCCTGGCTTTCTGTGCGGCCAGCTTGTGACGCTCAATCTCTCGACGCAACAGATCGCCCTTGAAGGTATCGAGCTGCGCCCTCGCACGGTCGACCTCCTGCATGGCGCCAGCCAAGGCAGCCCGGGAAGCCGCGACCTGGGCGTCCGAAGCTTCCACTTGCGATTTTGCCTTCTTGAAGGAAGTGCTCGTGCGGTCCCGCTGCTGTTCGGAGCTCGCCCCTTCATGAAGCAGGTTGGAATACCGATCGAGATCCCGCTTCGCATGGGAGAGGTCAGCCTGCACCCCCACTCGAAGTCGCTCATGCTCCTCCAGCCGGAACCGCGCCTCCCGCTCCTTGTCCTGAGCCAACTGAAGAGCCGCCTCCGCGGCTTGAACCTGCGACCGGGTCTGCACATCGATCTGCTGAATGGACACCTCAGCAACCTGGATCTCCGCATCCAATCGAGCCACAGCTGCACGGCTCCTATCCACCACAACCTGGGAGTCAGCAGGATCCAGCTCCAATAGAACCGCTCCCTGTACAACCTTGTTGTCGTTTTCAACGTGTTTTTTCAGAACCGAGCCGACTACACGACTGCTGATGGCCGCACTGTCGGCCACAACGTAGGCGTTGTCCGTCGTCACCCGATGCCGCACGAAAAAGAGCCAGTACACGACATACAGAGCCACGGCCACCAAGACCACGCCTGCACCGATCCGCAGCCTGGACCCTCTTCCCCGTGCATTCTGGTTTTGTTCAGCCGCGTCGCCTGCTCCGGTATCCATCAAGATTCCCCGATTCGCCGTTTGAGCGTGAACGTTAGCGCAAGATCCACGATTCTCGCCTGCCTCCCACCGGCAGACGGCTGGCAGAGCAGATATTGCCTGCCAAGTCAGCCTTCCATATACCACAACTCGGGCTTTGTAAACGGACTCGCCCCTGGCGCCCGCCGGAATCCGGGCACCCATGGATGGTGCCGCCTCAAAGTCTTCCAAGTGCAGAAGGCGCTCGCCGTCTTCCGACGTGAACGGCCAGCACCAGAAGACACATTCCGTAAGGAACCGCAAGAAGACCCTGATGCGGTAGTCTCGGCCATGCCACGGCAAGCCAATCCGACAAGGCCTCGGCCCCTCCGAGAAGCAAGGTCGCCGGCAGGACCCCTTTGGGATTCCAGCGAGCGAGAATGAGTGCTGCGATTGCCAGGTAACCACGTCCCTGTGTCATGCGCTCCACGAATTGGGCCAAAGCTCCGATGGACAAGGAAGCCCCGCCGAGACCGGCGAGAAGCCCGCTGCAGAGAACCGCCCCGAACCGCACCCTTGCCACCTCGATCCCACAGGCTCTGGCTCCATCAGGGTCTTCCCCGCAGGCTCGGATCACCAATCCCAGCGCCATCTTCTGAAACACGAACAAGACCACCAGGGTGCACCCAACCGCCAGGAGAGCCGGCAGGGGCAAAGCGTCCAGGACACGGACCCCCCAAGCCGCCTCACCAGGGAAGCCCCCCCTGACATACTCGCCCACGCTCGGCAGACGCCCCACCGTAGGAGAGGTGCCATAAGCCTGGAACACTTGGTTAAGCAAGGTTCCGGTCGCTCCAGCCGCGAGAAGATTCAACGCGATAGAGCTCACGATCTGGTTGGCCCTGAGCGAGAGACAGGCGAGGGCATGCAGCGCGCCAAGCGCCATTCCGGCCATAGCCCCCCCAAGGAGGCCCCACCAGGGAGACCCGAATGCATGAGCGGCCCAGACTGCCCCGAAAGCGCCTGCCAGCATCATGCCTTCCAAGGCGAAGTTGATCACGCCGCTGGATTCCGACACGAGTCCACCAAGGCATGCAAACAAGAGCGGCGTGGCCCTCGCGAGGGCCGTCAAGGACCAATAGATGCATGCCGGGAGCCATTCGCCTGTCATGACTGCGCCTCTTCGCTCGCGCGCGGCCCCCCTGGAAGCCTCCCGAAAACCCTCTTCATCCAAGGCCAAACCGCGTCGATTCTTGCCTGACAAGCCACCGAAAGGAGCAGGACCGCTTGGATGATCCAGATAAGGCTGGGAGAGATGCTGAGACTCAACTGCAGCCACTTGTCCGCGGATCGAAGCATGGCCATCAGGAGGCCGCTGACGCATGACCAGCCGGGCGACCCGTTGGCCAGAAACGCGACCGTGATGCCGTCAAAGCCGTATCCTGGCGAAAAGGCCCGGTAAAACCGGTGATGCACCCCAAGGACTTCCAGCGTCCCTGCCAGCCCCGCAATGAATCCGCTCAAGAGGAACACCCGCCTTTGCCATCGTTCGGCCTCAATCCCCGAGACCCTCGCGGCCAAAGGGCCCATTCCGGTTGCTCTCACCTCGAACCCCCACACCGTTCTTTCCAACCACACCTGGACAGCGACAACCAGGCCGAAGGCGATGAGAGGAGCCAGGCTCACGGCGGCGCCACGATCGAATTCCCAAGACGGAAGGAAAGCCTGCCGGGCGACCAGGGCGGTCCTCCCAATGGCCGTTCCGTCTCCCAAGGGGCCGACCACGAGGAGGTCCGCAAGATGGAGAGCCAAGGTGTTCAGAATCAGCGTCGTCAAGACTTCATGGACGCGTTTTCGCCGGCGAAGCCAGAGCGCGGGCATGGCCCAGACGGCGCCGATCAGGCCCCCCAAAGCCAGGGTCGCCGGGATGAGCACCGCACCGCTCCATTCGCCTGCACGAGTCGCCAATGAGGCCGCAGCCAAGGCTCCGAGGGTCATCTGACCTTCGCAGCCGATGTTGAGCAGACCGGCGCGGTAGGCGACTGCGACCGCAAGTCCATTCAGAACCAAGGGCGTCACCTTGGCAAGGGTCGCGGCACTGGCTTGCGGAGACCCAAAGCTGCCTTCGATGACCGCCTTGACAAGCTCCCACGGTCCCACTCCCGCACCACGAGCGATGATGGCGCAGACCGCAAGACCCGTCGCGATTGCCAGCATACGTGAGGTTGTGGAATAGCGTACTGACACCGATGCTCCGGCACGTAGGACGGTGAGTGAGCTAAGGACCTCCAAGCATCCAGCGGACCAGCGTTTCGCGTCGCGCTTGGTTGGTATTCTGAACCCCCATGAGCGCTCCCCTGAACAGAACCCCAATCCGGTCACAGAGCTCAAACAATTCCTCAAGGTCATGAGAAATGACGAGAAACGACACACCCTGAGCTCGAAGCTCGTGGACCCGCGAGCGCAACTGTTTCTGCGCGAGAAGGTCCAACCCCCTCGAGGGCTGCTCCAGGAGCACGACCCGAGGCTTTCCTTCAAGAGCTCGGCACAGACCAAGCTTTTGGAGATTCCCGCCTGAAAGGCTGCTCGCTGGATAACCCAGGGCCGGATACCGCACGTCACCGGCACTGAGCATCGCCGATGCCCAACGGAAAACAGGCTTGCTGCGCAGCCACCCGTACCGTTGGAAGCGCATCTCGCGCTGGAGCCCGAGAAGGCAATTGTCCAACAGTGAAGCGGCCGGAAGCATGCCTTCGTCCGTGAGATTCGCCGGCAGCCACCGTAGTCCCCTCAACCGCCGGTCCCTCAAGGACATCCGGGTCACATCCTCACCCGCCAAGTGAATCCCTCCCTCGACCGCCGCCTCCAGTCCCGAGACAACGCGTGCAAGCGAACGTTGGCCATTTCCGACAACGCCTCCAACGCCGAAGCTCTCCCCCTCCACCAACTCCAATGAAACCCGGTCCAGAGGACTCTCATCGGTCGAGACCTCCGACCGCACGCCATCGAGACTCAAGGCTATTCTCGTGCCGCGGGAACCGACGGACCTCTCGTGCGGGCATGAGGACGTCCCTGCTCCCGCAGCGAGAGAAACAAGCTGACGGTTGTTTGGCGCTGGACCTCTCATCGCCCTGTCCTCTTCCTCCACGACAGGGGCGTGAGAGATGGAAAGTCGCGCGGCGTGTGCCCCTCCAAGCTCGTTGGCGGCTCGATCCGCTGGTGGCGAGCCGACAGCACCTCCATCCTCCGCAATCAGGCGCGCAATGCGTTCCCGAGTAACGTCGGCGGTCGCATAGGTGCCGACGCAGCGCCCTTTGGAAAGAACGGACACCCGGTCAGCCAGGCTGAGAACTTCAGAGAGGCGATGACTCACGAAAAGGACGGTGTGATCTTTGAAGCGCAGGCCGCGGAGCAGGTCAAGCAGACGCTCCGCTTCCGGCGGCGCAAGGAGGCTCGTGGGCTCGTCAAGGACCAGCACGCTCGCATCCCGATAGAGCACGCGCAACAACTGGATCTGCTGGCGATGCGCGAAGGCAAGCTCGCCCGCCCGCTGGTCAAGCGGAAGCTCGAATCCGAAGCGGGAGCACAACGCCTCGACCCGCGTGCGTGCCGCCGCGGGCCTGAGCAGGCGGAATAGGCCCGGGGGATGGCCGGCGAGCACGTTCTCCAGGGCCGTCAGTTGGGGGAATGTGTGGGGCTGCTGGCTCACTAGCCCCAGTCCGGCCTCTGCGGCCTGTCTCGGAGAACGGAATCGCGACTCACGTCCTCGAAGTGCAATGAATCCCTCGTCCGGCAGGAAATGGCCGCACAGGAGCTTCATGAGCGTCGATTTACCAGCCCCGTTCTCCCCGACGATGGCGTGAATCTCAGCTCGATGGACGTCAAAGCTGATCTCCCGGTTGGCCCAGAGGGAGCCAAACCGTTTGGAGACACTGCAAAACCGGATCTCGGGGCGATCATGCACCGGTGGTATAAGATCCTTCGGATGACGTTCAGGTGATGACGCGCATCTTACTTGCGGCGCCGTGCTCAAGGGTTGAGGGCAGGCGGCTGAAATTCCTGGAGATCGCCGTAGCGCTTGGGAACCGCGATCTTCCTTCCCTTCAAGAGGTGCCTCGCGAGCTGAATGCGATCGAAATCGCCCTTGTCGAAGAGGCTCCTCGTATGAGGCATCTCCGTGATGTCCACGGCCCCGTCGGCAGCCCCCAGCCATCGATGTCCCCCTTGAAAGCGACCGTGCACGACCGCCTCGAGAGCTTGAAACACCGCCACATCCATGCGCTTGAGCGCGCTCGTCAGAATTCGGCCGGGTAGGGCGTCATCCTGGTCCAGGTCCTCGGCGATCAAATAGACACCGGTTGCCCCCTTCACCGCCTCCAGCACCCCAATCCCCGTGTTCCCCGCCGCACGGAAAATGACGTCCACTCCTTGGTCGATGGCTGCCTGGGCAAGAGCCTTCCCCTTCACAGGATCGTTGAAGGAGCCCGCATAAGCGACCACGATGTCAAGAGCCTTCTCCCGGTACTGCTGGGCCGTCTTCACTCCAGCCTTGAAGCCAGTGACGTAGGCCTCAACCGGGGGGATGTCCATTCCGGCCACAACCCCGATCCTAAAGGCCTTGGTGAAAAGTCCGGCAACCAATCCCGCGAGAAATCCGCCCTCCTCCGACTTGAAATCAAAGGAGGCTGTGTTGGCGCTCGGGATATCACCCTCGACGTGGACAAAGGGCTTGTCTGGGATCAGCGGAGCCACCTCGCGAACCGCATCCTCGAAAAGGTATCCCAAGGTGACCGTGACATCCGCGTGCTTGGCGGTCAGCATGAGATTGGCAACGTAGTCCGCTTGCTCCCGAGACTGCAGGAACTGCGTATCCAGCCCGAAAGCTTCCTTGGCCCGCTCCACACCCTGCCAGCACACGTCGTTGAAGCCTTTGTCACCCAATCCGGCAGCATCGGTCAAGACCACGACCTTAAGAGGCTTGGCCGCGATCGTGCTGGCCCCGAGCCATGCGCCGACCAGGCAGCAACCAGCCGCGATGAGCGTCACCGCAGCGCATTTAGATCGGAAGAGCGTCGTGTAGGGAAAGAGTGTAGATCTCGGTGGT
>CALBZH010000418.1 GCA_937889795.1 uncultured Syntrophobacteraceae bacterium
CAGATCATCGTCGTAATGCACTCCGCGCCCGTCGGCGGTTTCGAATTTGGCAAGAAAACATAAAGCTCTCGAGCTCGTTTCTGGGCGGAAATTCCTGTCGCCATGAGTCATTCCGAAATGGCTCGCTCCGAAATGGTGTTGTCCGTTACGGATTCCTTGCGTCCAAATCAGAACGAATCATACCCTGCCAAAATGGGAAGTTTGTCCCTTTCATAAACCTCACCGTGGTTGACCTGAGTCTCCGTCTCCGCTTGTTGCTAATCCCTTGCCCCATAAGCCTCTGCTTCTACTACCCTCTCTCCTTGTGGGGACGGGTACCATTCTTGCTGTAAGGAAGCATTCATTCCGAACTGCCAGCTTCGAACTGGACAGGCAAAAAGCAGGGAGAGCCGAGATGTTCTGGATTGGCGTACTGATTGGATTGTTCGCGGGCACGATCATCGGTTTTCAAGCTTTCTTCCTCCGCTAATAAGTGGAAATGGTCGCCAGGCTGGAGGAAGAAAAGTCATCGACCATACGAGTCTACCCCAAGGCCCAGGACCGACAAATCGTACATCTCCACTTAACCCTTGCTCGTTGTGCTCACCTTGCGCTCCAGAACCTGAGCACGCGAAAAGTCTTCCATGAGATAAATCAGTGGCTGTGCGAAGGACTTTTCTGTGAGCACCTCGAATTGAAAGACCGTGATGAGGGAAACCATGAAAAAGAGTTTGATTTTGATTGGCTCCGCTTGTCTCGTCATTCTCGCTGTCAGGTCTCCCGCCGAGGGGCAGCTCATCGACAATAACCAGTCCTCCAACACCATCAACGCTGGAATCAACAAGTCTTATACGCAGGAGATAGGAACCGGACGTGGTGATATCAATACGCCGGAATCATCGTTATACATAATTACGCGGGACCCTTTTCGAGCAATCAGGCGTGGCCGGCAGCTATTCCAGCGTAAGTTCACCGTAGCGGAGGGTCAGGGTCCTCGAATTCAGGATGGGATCGGCAATATTGATTTGAATCCACGCCTTGGAGCCGGGCTGGCTGACTCCTGCGCTCTCTGCCACGGCAGACCGCGGGGTTCGGCTGGCTTTGGTGGAAATGTTGCCACCAGACCGGATAGTCGGGACGCTCCTCACTTGTTCGGACTGGGGTTGAGAGAGATGCTGGCGGACGAGATCACCCGTGACCTCCGGTCAATCAGGGACCAGGCCACTACCGCAGCCACATCCAAAAGGAAAACCATATCCCTGCCACTCACCAGCAAAGGGATACGCTATGGCTCCATAACGGTGTCTCCCGATGGGATCGTGGATACTACCCACGTCACAGGCGTGAATCCTGACCTGAGAGTCCGCCCATTTTTCGCCCAAGGCGATACCATCTCCATTCGGGAGTTTATCATCGGAGCCGCCAATGGAGAGATGGGCATGCAGGCGGTTGACTCACAAATGGAGGCTGCTGCCAGCAACGGTTACAGGTATGTCACCCCTTCGGGCATGGTTCTCGACGGAGCTCTGGACCAAGTTGAAGCTCCACCTGCATCGGACACCTATTCGTTTGTGGAGATGCCTACCAGCATCGTCGATTTCATGGAATTCTATCTGCTTAATTACTTTGGCACGGCAACCTATCAACAAACCTTGCAAACGAAGGCTGGCCGAGCGCTATTCTGTTCAATCGGGTGTTCCAGATGCCACATACCCGACCTCCAGATCAATCATGATCGGAGGGTCGCCAGCTTTGCCATCAACTATGATCCGGTGAAGGGGATCTTCAACAAGCTCTTTGCCATTGCCACGACACTGTATACGACAATCAACGACGGGCAGCCGTACCCGCAAAAGGTCCCAGCCAGGCAGCCGTTCCTCGTCAAGGACATCTTTACAGACTTCAAGCGTCATGATCTTGGGTCCAATTTCTGGGAGCGCAACTACGACGGCACGATCCAGAAGGAGTTTCTGACCAGGGCCTTATGGGGTGTAGGCTCAACCGCTCCTTACGGCCATGACGGGCGCAGCATCAACCTGATGGAAGTGATACTACGCCACGGTGGGGAGGCTCAACACGCACGAGAGGCGTTCGCAAGCTTGCGCGATCTTGGAAGGCAGTCTGTGATTGAATTTCTCAATTCGATGGTCCTCTTCCCGCCGGACGACACCGCCTCGAATCTGGACCCAGGGAATCCTGCCGACCCAAATTTCCCGCAGTCGGGTCATGGAAGCATCAAACTTACTGTTCTTTTCAACGATCCCCAAGATCCAGAATAAGTTTGGGGAATTTTGAGTGTAAACCACTATCTCCTGAGGGCAGGACCGGCATCGGCTCTGCCTTCTTCAACCCAGACCGCATCCTCGGACTCTGCCGAGTTACGTTCAGCTC
This sequence comes from uncultured Syntrophobacteraceae bacterium, assembly GCA_937889795.1. Lineage (GTDB taxonomy): Bacteria > Desulfobacterota > Syntrophobacteria > Syntrophobacterales > Syntrophobacteraceae > CALBZH01. The sequence continues at coordinate 2,371 of CALBZH010000418.1, forward strand.
TCCGGGGCCTGAGAAAGCGGATCAGCGAAGATTTCAGGGGTTCCGAATCATGCGTTTTGTTCGAGGTTTCTCCAGTCGGATTTTCTGCCTCCTCACATGAGGCCTTCATTTTCTGGCGTTTGCCCAGAAATGGGACTCATGACGTGCTCATTACATGCAGTGGCATATAAAAAAAGGCAGGTATTCCGACCTTTTCGTAAGGCCCTACAAATCCGCATGTTCAAAAACGGAAAAGGGGAAATTGTATGGAAGAAACCGCGTTAGTGCAACGAGCTTACACTGCTGTTGTGGAGCATTTTGTGAAGACTGGGCGGGCACCGCATTATACCGAGCTCGCGGCGATTCTCGGGCTGCGACCAGACGAGGCCAGGCATGTGCAGCACAAGGCAGCTGAATCCTCCATCGCCTGCTGGTTTGTCAGAGGCACAGACTACGTTGAGTCTTGGGCGCCTTTTTCCAACGTGCCAACCCATCATCGTGTGACAATCAGGGGGGAACAGAAGTGGTACGGGCAGTGAGGAATCGAAGTGCTGGCCGTGCGCTGGCTTTTCCCCGGTACGGAGATCCTTATCGAAAGCAGTTGCCTGGATTGTGGGCAACCCATCCGCGTCCGTATGCGTGACGAGGAGATCCTCGAAGTAGATCCACCAAACACCGTTGGGCATATGAATATTCCGCTCGCCAAGGCTTTAGCAGGAGAAGTGGCTTGGGGGTCGGCTTGAAGCCGCATGAATCTCTTCCAGTCGGAAGAGCATGTGAAGAATTGGTCCCTTTATGATTCCGTTTCGGCCGAATCGATCATGTCCTTGTCCAACTGGGCAATGGCGTTCAGTGGCCCTTTGCACAGGAATCGCCTCCAACCCGATTATCTCTCTCGACTGAACGAATATGCATCGGAGCTGATCTTGTCGCTGAAGAAGCTGGGCAAAGAGGGACCCTTCTGGACACCGGGTTAGATTTTGCGTTGGGGAAAGGACATGCAGACTCGGGTAGCCGGAGGCCTTTCTCCCCCGGCCTCCCCACACCCCCTGCACGCGGGGGTCCGCATCGGGCGGTTCACACAGCTTACCGAACCTGAGCCAGGCGCTGAAAGGTCCGCTTATCTCGCCTGGTACAGGAAAAGCGGACCGGTGAAAACGTCAACATGTCCTGAACCTGGACGAAACGTCACAGGGAATCATGGGATACATGCGCTCACCATTCGCCAAATGGATGGAGCAAATCC
>CALBZH010000419.1 GCA_937889795.1 uncultured Syntrophobacteraceae bacterium
AGATCTTGAGGCTTGCCCGGGACCTCTATCGATCGCGCGATTTGCGGCGGGTTTATTACTCGGCCTACGTTTCGGTCAACGCGGACGATTCCAGACTGCCCAAGGTCGACGAGCCTCCCCTGAGGCGGGAGAATCGGCTTTATCAGGCGGACTGGCTGATCCGACTCTACGGGTTCGACCTGGAGGAGATCCTGGCCCCAGAGCACCCAGATCTTGACCTGACCATCGACCCTAAGCACGCCTACGCGCTCCAGCACCCCGAGGTCTTCCCCGTGGATCTGAATCGTGCCGACTACGAGCAGATTCTCAGGGTGCCCGGGATCGGCCTTCAATCCGCCCGACGCATCGTGGATTTACGCCGGGAGCGCACGATCCGTTTTGAGCACCTGGCTCGGATCGGAATGGTGGTCCGGCGAGCGCTGCCGTTCATTCGATGCCCGGGAATGGATACCATCGTCGCGAATCCAGCTGAAGCCATTTCCCCAGCTGCGGGTCGGCTCTCTTGCAGGCCTGTGGCGGTGAAGCCCCGCACGGTCCTGCTCCATGACGGCACCTTCGAAGGGCTGCTGACCACCATCTTTGAAACGTATGCGCACAAGGTCCTGCCGGATGCGATCGAGCGCAAAGGATCGTACCAGGCATGTCTCTTCGATCGATGCGTGACGGTTGAGACCGACGAGGAGAAGGCGGATCGCGTTTGGCGCCGCCTGGGGGCGCTGGTCGGCGATCGGCACAGCCGCATCCTTTTCAGCGCGTTTCTTGCCGGCGATCCCGGTGTGGATGTGGCGATCTGTCGCACGGTGCGCACCGCGGTCGAACGGGAGCGGGGCGGGCCAGAGGAACCTTTGCGGGAGCAGCTGAGGGGGCTCGACGCCATCAGTCTCAAGGTCCGCAGGGAAGCGCACCGGATGAATGGCTTCGTGCGCTTCGAACGGGCGGACGATGATCTTTTTGCTGCGCTCATTGCCCCCCGCCACAATGTGCTGCCACTCATTCTGGATCACTTCGAGAGACGCTACGCCGACCAGAAATGGGTGATCTACGACACGTCCCGGGATTACGGGTATTATTTCGATACCCGGGAAACCTCCGAAGTAAGGCTTCCCCGCAAGCTCATTGAGAGCTATTCAAGCGGCAAGGGCCGAGAGGGATATGGGACACTCTGGAAGGAGTACTTTGATGCCGTGAACATTCCTGAGCGCAGGAACATGGCGCTGCACCTGCAAAAGGTCCCGCGCCGGTATTGGAAGTACTTGCCGGAGAAGCGAATGGCCGTGCGCTGATTCCCAAGAAACCTCGTCTCGTCATTCCATCAGGCTCTTGGCCGGGAACCAGGAGTGTCTTTACAGCAAGGAGTCATACGGATGAATGAGCGATTCCTACGCATTGCAGCGATGTCTGCCGCGTTGGCCTGGCTTCTGCTTGGTCTCTTCCCTGCGGCAACGGATGCCCGAAGAGGCAAGGGGCCAGGCCATGAGGTCCAATGGACCGGCACGTCTCCGCCAATCAACGAGACCCACCTGTTTGAAGGGGAGATCAACCGTCGCGGTCAGCCGGTCGGGTTCCATTCGCGACCCGGCGGCAAGGACCCTGAAAACGCCCGCGTCGTGGCGGTCACCGACGGCCCCAACCGGGCGGGTGTGTACGGGGCTGAAGTGGAAGTCCGCGAGAGCAGTGGCGCCTGGCTTCGCAAACGCTCGACCATGTACCCCGATGCCATGGACCGGGCCGATGTCGTGCGTGCCGTCCTCCATGCCTATGAAAACCGCACGACGGGGGCGTCCCAGAAATTCAGCGGCCCCTCGGGGCGCGGATTCACCATCGATGGCTATCTGCTCCCGGACGGGCGCATCAACACCGCTTTTCCCATTTACAGGAAGGATCAGTGAGCCAGACAGCCGTTTGACGGAGAAGATCGAGCCGGAGAAAGTGAGCAGCACCATGCAAATCGATTGTTACCGGGACCACGATGGGGCTCCGCGCGCTCGCGTGGAGGCAGGTCATGAGCTATTGAAAGGCTTCTTGGAAGAGGATGTTCAGGAGAGCGAGGCCGTCTGCAGAGCGGTGTTGAGCGCTTTGAGCGAGATCGCCCGCGGCGCCGGACGAGAATGGCAGCAGACGGGAAACGCCCACGTTCTGACCATCCTCCCCGATCGGGTGACCATCGACTCCCTCTTCCTCGAGGACGCCGCCCGTTATGAAATCGCGATCGCTGATTTCGAGTCGATCCTGACACGATGGCTTGCGCTCATAACCCATTGAGCAGTCCACTCGCATCTCTCGCCGCAGGGTCCCACGAGAATTCCTCTTTCCATCGTCTCTCAAATGGGTTCATCATATTCCGACCGGTTTCAACCCGACCATCAGGAGACCCCTGACCATGACCCTGCGTTTTTCGATCAGGCGAAAGTTCGTCCTGGCGTTCCTCGGTTTGTCCGTGGTCCCGCTCAGCGTTCTGGGCTTCGCGACGATGGACAGCATGCGTGTCATCGGGGAGCATGCCATCGAGAGCAGCACAAGCCAGCTGGAGCAGCGAGCGCGGGAGGCCCTGGAGCTGCGTGCCATCGACGTGGCCAATCGTGTCTCCCAGTTCCTGCATGCGTGCGAAGTCGACCTGTTCACGGTCAAGATGATGCCTCCCGTTGCCGAGGTCTACCGCGACTTTTCAGCGATTCATCGCAAATCGATCTGGACGAGAGAGGGGACCAACGCAAATCCCGTCGAGGTACACCGGGAGCTGCCCCTCTATCGAGAGATCGCCTTCATCGGTCCGGACGGCGTTGAGCGCATCCGCATCGAGAACGACCGGATTGTCGAGCCAGGCGAGCTGCGTGACGTGAGCAAGCCCGAGAGCACGACCTACAAATCGGAGCGCTATTTCGAGGAAGTGAAGCAGCTGAAAGCAGGCGAGATCTACGCTTCCCACGTGACAGGCTGGCATGTCACCCGGGAGGAGCAGCTGCAGGGGGCCCGATCTCCGGAGGAAGCCGTCGAAGGAAGAAAGTTCGAAGGGGTCGTCCGAATGGCCACCCCGATATTCGGCTCGGACGGAGAATTCGAAGGGCTCGTTATGCTTTCGGTCGACCACCGGCATATCATGGAGATGACCCTTCACATCCTGCCGACTGAAGAGCGCTTCGTTGTTTTTCCCAGTTATTCCAGCGGCAACTACGCCTTCATGTTCGACGATGAGGGTTGGATCATCTCCCATCCCAAGTACAACGACATCCGGGGCGTCCTGCCCGACGGGTCCTTCTTCAACCCGACGGATCCTTCCTATTCCAGGGAGCGAATCCTGTCCGGGGAGCTGCCGTTCAATCTGGACTTCGTGAGCTTCATCAATCCCAATTACCCCTTCATCGCCCAGGAGGTGCGCTCGGGGCGGTCGGGAGTGACGAGCACCTTCAATGTGGGCGGAATCCCCCGGGTCATGGCTTACGCGCCCATTCACTACAATCGCCGTCCCTACGACCATTACGGGATCTTCGGCGGGATTACCATCGGCGTCGAGACAGCCAAGTTCTACGAGCCGGCCGTTCTGACGCGAGGCCGCATCGACGAGATGGTGACGCAGACCAAGCGCAACAGCCTGCTCATCCTCGCGGTAACGGCGGCGGTGGCCCTGGTGCTGGCCCTCGTCCTGGCAAGACGCATCACCCAGCCGCTGCTCCACTTGGCCGACAAGGCGCGCGAGATCGGCGCCGGCCGCCATCAGGGCGAGGACATCGTCGTGACGACGGGAGACGAGCTCGAGGTCCTCTCTCTGAACTTCGCGCAAATGGCGACGGATATTGAGGATTACCAGGCAAACTTGAGGAAGTCCCTGGTGCAGCTTGCCGAATCCAAGGAGACCATGGAGCAG
>CALBZH010000420.1 GCA_937889795.1 uncultured Syntrophobacteraceae bacterium
CAAAACGTATTCGGTGAGCGCACTTTTGCAGGCGTAGAGAACGTTCTCGGGCAAGACGCGTGTCACGCCTTCGAGCTCCGGGAAGCTGCCGGGTGGGCCTCCGGCCGGGCAGGCACGAACCGAGAGGTGGCTCAGGGCTGGCCGTCTTGCGCTCAACCTGTCTACCTCTTCCTGGATGGCGGTCTCCATCTCCTGCGGCCAGGAAGCGTCTTTAATCGCCTGGGCTACGTCTCTTCGATTCCCGTCCGTGGTGGCCGCCCCGTCGATTCCGTTCGCTTCCAGAAAGCGTCGACACCCGGTGACGGTGACCGCGAAGCCTTCCGGGGCTTCGATGTCGAGGCGCGCCTTCGCCTCGGCGAGGCAAACACTCAAAGCGCCCACGAGCGGCTCCATTTCCAGGCTCAGGGCGGAGTAAGGCAGTGTCAAACTGTTCGCGAACGGTCCCAGGCCGCCGCCAAGAATGTCGTCGAGAATGGACTTGATGTGCTGGAACCGGTCGTAAAGGCTCATGTACCGATTCTTCGCCATGGCATTGATGCTGTAGACCACTTGGTAGGTCAGGGAGCTTAACTGCCGAACGGAGCGCTCGAGAAAAGCGCGGTCGAAGATGTATTCTCCACCCAGAGCCTGCTCCATTTCAGCCATGAGCTCCAGGACGCGGGTGTTGAGCTTCTGGATTCGCTGGAACTTGGAAAACAGCGATCGGATGGACTGGAGTCCCTGAGCCGTGGCGGATCTTTCCCGCTTGAGCCGAAAAAACGGAAGCCGCATGGCGATCCTAACCTCCATGTCCCCGACGTGAGGCCCGCGGATCCAGCTCCTCACGCCACCCACAATCTGAAAGCTTGCTCACAACACCTGACACCTGACACCTGACACCAAGAATCAAGCCACTCCGGCGCGACGCCGCTCACCCAGCCGACGAACGGTATCCAAAATGTCGCTCAGCTTGAACGGCTTGGCCACGAAATCAAACGCCCCCTTGGTGAAGGACTCCTTGGCGGTTTCCGGCGTCGCGAATCCCGTGATCACGATCACGTTGGTCTCGGGCCGGATTTCCTTCACGCGCATCAGCAGGTGCATGCCGTCCGTCCCCTGCATCTTGAGGTCCGTTATCACGATGTCGAAGGACTTCTGTTTGATCCGGGCCATGGCGGAGTCGCTGTCCGTGAAGGTCTCCACCTCATAACCGGCTTTCTGGAATGCCGGTTTGAGTCGTTTGCACACAATGGGCTCATCATCCAAGATGAGAATCTGCATCCTCTGGGCTCCGTTGTCGGGCCGTTCCAGAGCTGTCATGGCACACCTCCGTCAGTGGTTGGATGCGCTGAATGAAGTCCTCAAAATAGCGGTTGACTTGATCGTCGCTGCTCATGCTCACGTCGAGCTGGCGCGTGTAGCCGATCAAACCGCCGAGAGCCTTCATTTTCGAGCACATCCTTTCCTTTGAGATCTTTTTCAATCTGCCCACGACCAGGTCGCCGTGAACTTCAACACGAAAGTCGAGGTGCTCCAGGACTTGGGCGATGAACCTCGCCCGGCGGGACCGGCGGCTGAAATCCGTTACCCCCCCGAGGAATCGAAAGGAAATGTAGTTGTCGTTCGGTAGGTCTCCAATATGAGCATCGAGCAGGTTGAAGTGGTAACCGAGCTTGAGGTTGAGGTTCATGTATTCCTTGGAAACGACAGCCAGGTTCCTGCCGCTCTTGCCCGGAATGGCAAGCGAGGAGCTGAATGTCCGGGTGACGCTCGACATGAAACTGCCCAAGTCGATGGAAACGGGGTTGGTGGTCCACATCCCGGATTCCGAGAGCCCGTCCAGAAGGGATTTTAGAGGAATGGAGAGGATCTGGTCGCCGTGCAGCGTTTTCGCGTTCTGGGCGGCGCATGTCCCTTCGTCGATGTCGATGACCATGAGGCCCAGCGGGATCTCGCTCTCGAGCCGCATGGGCATTCTATCATGGTATTTCTGGTAGTTCTCACTGAGATCGATCAATTTCTCGTCGGCCCGTTCATGCGACAGTCGGACGATGTCATGATACGTTCGGCACCGGCTCGGCTTGAATTCTTCACTGTGCGAATCGACAAGGTTGAGCGGGCTGATTTTCTTCCACAATCGCCGCAGCAGCCGGTACTCATAGGATTCCTCGAAGATCTCCTGCTCGGTCAGCTCAAAGCGACTCAGTTCGTTGATGGTCCCCCGGTAGACGGTATTCTGGGTTGCGTCGAGCGTGATTTCGTCCCCCGTCTTGAGCAGTTGGGTGGCGACTCCCGTGTTTACCAGAGTCGGGACCCGATATTCCCGGGCAAGCGCAGCCATGTGGCCCGTGACGGATCCCACGTCGGTGATGATGCCGCTGGCCTTGCGCATGATGCG
>CALBZH010000421.1 GCA_937889795.1 uncultured Syntrophobacteraceae bacterium
CCACCGAGATCTACACTCTTTCCCTACACGACGCTCTTCCGATCTGCTCGCTCTGGGATCAGGCCGCCCTTGGCGACATCGTCACCATGCTCCGTGAGACCTACTGCCGTTCGGTGGGTGTGGAATACACTCATCTGCAGGATCCGGAGGAGCGACGGTGGCTCGAGGAGCGGATGGAGACCGTGCGGAATCGGCCGAGTTTTGATCCTCGAACGAGACGCGCGATTCTTCGCTGCATTTGCGAGACGACGTTGTTCGATCAGTTCCTCCACAGCAGGTACCTCGGACAGAAGCGTTTTTCGATCCAGGGAGCCGAGGTGGCCATCCCGATGCTCTGGGCGCTGCTCGACCGCGCAGCGGAATTGGGCGCGATGGATGTCGTTCTGGGGATGGCCCATCGGGGTCGGCTCAACGTCCAGACCAATCTGCTCGGGAGACCGTTCCAGGAGGTGTTCTGCGAGTTCGAAGGAAGCTATGACCCGGATTCTCTGGTGGGAAGCGGCGATGTGAAATATCACAAAGGCTATCTCGGAGAGATTCAAACGGAATCCGGAAAGTCGATCCGTGTGCTGCTTGCGACCAATCCCAGCCATCTGGAAGCCGTCGATCCGGTCGTCGAAGGGATTGCGCGCGGCCTGCAGGATCTCCTCGGAGATGGAGGGAGAGAGGCCGTTGTTCCGATTCTCATCCACGGCGATGCGGCGTTTGCGGGCCAGGGGGTCGTTTTTGAGACGCTTAACCTCTCGCAACTGGACGGTTACAAAACCGGCGGCACGATCCATCTTGTCATCAACAACCAGATCGGATTCACGACGCTCCCCGAGGATGCCCGCTCCACGCGCTATTCGACGGATGGGGCGAAAATGCTGATGGTGCCGATCTTTCACGTTCATGGAGAGAATCCCGAGGCGGCGGTGCACGTGATGCGGCTTGCGTGTGAGTATCGGTATCGCTACGGGAAGGACGTGGTCGTGGACCTTGTCTGTTACCGCCGCTACGGCCACAACGAAGGGGACGAGCCCTACTTCACTCAGCCCCAAATGTACGAGCGGATCAAGAACCGCCCCCCCCTGATGACTCTCTACGCCGAGATCTTGCAGCAGTCCGGGGACCTGTCGGAGGCGGAGCTTCAGGAGCTTGCCGAAGGGTATACGGCAAGGCTTGAGCAGGCGTACCGTGAGGTGCACGAGCTTGCCTGTCCGATTCCATTGGACCGGTTCTATCCGTTTTGGGAGGGGTACCACGGCTCCTATGACAGGGATGCGGAGGAGACCGGAGTCAGTAGCGACAGGTTGATCACGATCGCCGGCAATGCGACCTCTGTCCCCGATGGAGTGCGTGTACATCCGAAGCTTGGGAAGATGCTTGCTCGGCGGTTGGACACCGTTCGGAAGGGGGAGGGAATCGACTGGGCGACCGCGGAAATGTTGGCCTTCGGAACGATTCTGACCGAGGGGATTCCGGTCCGGTTGAGCGGCGAAGATTGTCGACGAGGGACGTTCAGCCAGCGGCATTGCGCGCTAACCGACATGCAGACGGGGGCGCATTTCGTTCCTCTGAACCACCTTCAAGAGGGACAGGCGCGTCTGGACGTCTTCGACAGCTTGCTCTCGGAGAACGCCGTGCTCGGGTTTGAGTATGGCTATTCCTCGGTGCGGCCCGAGACGCTGGTTCTTTGGGAGGCCCAGTTCGGAGATTTCGTCAACAGTGCCCAGGTGATCATCGATCAGTTCATCGTCAGCGGCGAGTCCAAATGGCACCGATTGAGTGGGCTGGTCCTGCTCCTGCCGCATGGCTTCGAAGGGCAGGGACCGGAGCACTCCAGCGCTCGAATCGAGCGTTTTCTCCAGTTGTGCGCCGAGGACAACATCCAGGTGTGTTACCCTTCGACGCCCGCCCAGTATTTTCATCTCCTGCGCCGTCAAGTCAAACGCTCTGTCCGAAAACCCCTGGTGGTCTTCACCCCGAAAAGCCTCCTGCGCCATCCGTCGGCTGTCTCCCGGCTCGATGCCCTGACGGAGGGGTCCTTCCAGGAAATCCTGTGCGAGAGTGTGACGGAGAAACGACCCGGGGTCGTTCTGCTTTGTAGCGGAAAGATCGCTTATGAGCTCATGGAAAAGCGCCAGATCCTGGAACTTTCCGATCACGCGATCGTTCGGCTGGAGCAGCTCTATCCGCGTCCGGATGCCCGGATGCGCGAAGTTGTCTCGCGATTCCAGGACGCTCGAGAATGGCGATGGGTGCAGGAGGAGCCGGCGAACATGGGGGGCTGGCCATTTGTGCGGTCTTGGCTGAAAGAGCTCGTCGGAAAGCCGATCCGATACGTGGGACGCCCCGAAAGCGCCAGTCCCGCGACGGGGTACGCCCGTGTGTTCAAGGAGCAACAGGCCAGACTGCTGGCCGACGCGCTCGATTCCAATTCGTTCGGATGATCATCCGGCTCGAGCGGTGCCGAACGGGCCGACTCTGGGAAGAAGTGTGTCGGCCAAGCTCGCTCGAAAACGAGCCCGAGGACGCTGTATGAAAACCGAGATCAAAGTGCCCGAAGTGGGAGAAGCCGTGAAAGAGGCCTTGCTGGTTCAATGGTACAGGCAAGACGGCGATGCGGTGAAACGGGATGAGCTCCTCTTCCTGATCGAAACCGACAAGGTTACGCTGGAGGTGGCCGCTCAGGCCACCGGAAAGCTGCACATTTTGGTAAAAGCAGGCGTCACCGTGCCAATCGGGGCGGTGGTTGGGACACTCGATGCGGTCGATGAGGCGGGTCGACAAGAAGTGCCGGCTCAGGACGCGGTTGGTAAGCCAGCTGCCGAGACCGCTGACGACGCTGCGAGGGCTTCGCGGGATGTGGCGTCGGTCGAGGTGCCGCGAACGGTGCCCGC
>CALBZH010000422.1 GCA_937889795.1 uncultured Syntrophobacteraceae bacterium
CTGACCGTCGGTGATCGAAATCACGTTGGTCGGAATGTACGCGGACACGTCGCCTGCTTGAGTCTCGATAACGGGTAGGGCAGTCAGCGATCCGGCGCCCAGTTCGTCATTGAGCTTCGCAGAGCGCTCAAGCAAGCGGGAGTGGTTGTAGAAAATATCACCCGGGTAGGCTTCGCGTGCCGGAGGACGGCGGAGAAGCAGGGAAACCTGGCGGTAAGCCGTGGCCTGTTTGGAGAGATCATCATAGATAATGAGAGCGTGCTTGCCGCGATCGCGATAATACTCACCCATGGCGGTTCCTGCAAAAGGAGCAAGGAACTGAAGAGGTGCCGGGTCGCTGGCGCTGGCGGCAACGACGATGGTGTACTCCATGGCGCCGTGCTTGCGGAGCACCTCAACGACCTGCGCCACCGTAGACTTCTTCTGGCCGATCGCAACGTAAATACAGATGATCCCGCTGTCTTTCTGATTGATGATGGCATCAACCGCGATGGCGCTCTTCCCGATCTGACGGTCGCCGATGATCAGCTCACGCTGTCCGCGACCAACCGGGGTCATGGCATCGATGGCCTTGAGCCCCGTGTACATGGGCTCATTAACGGACTGCCGGGCGATAACGCCGGGGGCGATGACCTCGATACGACCGAATTCCTTCGCATCGATGGGGCCCTTGCCGTCAATGGGATTGCCGACGGGGTCGATGACGCGCCCGAGGACGGCGTCGCCGACGGGAACTTCCGCAATACGACCGGTGCGGCGAACTTCGGCGCCTTCCTTGATGAGCGTGTCGTCACCCATGATGGCGACACCGACGTTGTCCTCTTCCAAGTTCAAGGCGAGACCGAAAACAGTACCTTTGGCGGTAGGGAACTCAAGCAATTCCATGGACATGCACTTCTCGACGCCGTACACACGGGCAATACCGTCACCGACGGAGATGACGCGTCCAGTTTCGCTGAGTTCAACCTTCTTCTCGTAGTCCTTGATCTGCTCACGAATGATTTGGCTGATTTCTTCGGCTCTGATTTCCATTAGCCCAACGCACCCCTCTTCAAAGTTTCCCTAAAGTTGAGTAACTGGCGCTTCACACTGCCATCCAAAACCAAATCGCCGATTTGAGCCACGACACCACCTATGAGGGAGGCATCCTGCTTGAACTCAACGACGACCTTCTTCCCTGTCATCTTTTCCAGCGTTTTGGCGATGTCCTGGATGGCGGCATCATCCAGGGCGGTCGCCGCGCTGAGCTTGGCTCGAGCAATGTTCGCATGCTCGTCCATCAGCTTGTGGTAATACTCCGCGATTTCAGGAAGGTGCTGCAAACGGCCTTTTTCGAGGAGGAGACCGACATAACTGCGCATGATAGGCGTAAGGCCAGCGCTGTCGGCCACCTTTCCAAAGATGGACTTGCGGGTGGCTTCGGGGTAGAGGGGATTTTGGATGGCGTCCGCCACGCTCGGCACCTGCTTGAGGAGCCCCGCGAAGCCGTCCAGCTCTTGACAGTATTGCTCAACCTGCCCCCCCTCCAGAGCGAGGTTGAACAAAGCCTTGGCGTACCGTTTGGCAATCACTAGATTCTTCACTTCGCCTCCACAACCCTCTTCATGAAGTCCTTCACCAACCGATCCTGGTCGTCAGCTTTCATGCTTTTGCGAATGAGCTTCTCGGCAGCGGCCACCGAAAGCTCCGCAACCTCTTCCTGGAGCTTCTCACGAGCGGCCTTGATCTCCTGCTGAACAGCGATTTCCGCCTGCTGTTTGATGTAGGCGGCCTGTCGCTCCGCAGCCTGAATGATCTTCTGCTTTTCAGCTTCGCCCTCAGACAGCAATTCGGCAACGATCTTCTTGGTCTCTTCGTCGAGCATTGCCAACTTGGCTTTGTACTCAGCGCTGACCGCCGCGGCTTCCTTCTGCTTGTCTTGAAGCTCGGCCAGCAGCTTCTGGATGTCTTCGCGCCTGGAAACCAGGAAGTTTCCGATGGGCTTCTTCAGCAGCTTGACCAGAATGGCTAAGAGAATAACGAAGTTGGCCGTTCGCAGCGTGAAATCCCACCAGTTCAGGTGGTGTGCTGCCGCGGCGTGTTCGGCGGTTGCGTGTGCTGCTGCAGCGCCTTCGGCCCCTCCCCCCGAGCACCAAGCGGCGCCCTGCAGGGCAATGACCAGCCCTGCGCCGAGGAGAAGAGAGAGTGATTTGAGCCTCATTACAGTCCCCCTCATCATGGCGTGAAAATTAGAGTTTTCTGCCCAATATCTTCTGCGCCAGGTCCTTGGAAAACGCATCCACCTGGGCCTTAAGCTGCTTGGTGGCACCAGCGACATCCTTCTGGATCTTGGCCCGCGTGGCCTGAAGCTGAGAGGCCGCCTCTTCCGTCGCCTTCTGCATCAGCCCCTTCTCCTGCTCATAGGCACCCGATTTGAGCTCTTGAATGCGCTGCCGCCCGAGCTTCCTTGCATCCTGGATCTTGGAATTGAATTCCTGAATCGCCGCTTCCCGACCCGCCTCCGCCTGCTCGATGGCCTGCTGCTGCTCCTCAACGAGCTGCTGCCTCTGGGCGACAATGCGGCGAATGGGGCGATAGAGAACCAGGTTCATCAAGAACACAAAGATGAGAAAGCTCACCATCTGAATTAAGAGTGTGACATTTACTTCAATCATGTTCCCTTTCCCTCGCTCCTACGATTAAAGGCCAATACACCATCTCCCGGACGCAGCACAGAGAACCGCTCCGACAGCGATTGCCTGGATATGGGTGCCACCGCTTCACCTGAGCGCCGTCGTTCGCCCTGCGGAGCCACCGGTAGGGTTGTCAAGCATGGGCGAGTCTGTTAGCACAGCTTCGAAGGATTGGCAAGGAAAAACGTAATAAAAATCACAATGAGACTG
>CALBZH010000423.1 GCA_937889795.1 uncultured Syntrophobacteraceae bacterium
GGCGTGATGGGATAGCCGGCGAAAAAGGTGCAGCCCGCCGCAAGCGCCCCTTCCACGATGGCCTCGTTTCCCTGCAGCAGAAGCGGACGTCCCGGGGCTTTCTTTGGACTCACGAACTCTCCCTCCTTCCTGTCTCACTCATCCTCGGCGACAATCCTTGGGGATTTGGTCTCGCGGACGCTGATGGCGAAATCGGGGCAGTGGATCTCGCACCACCCACACCCGCTGCATTGCTCGGAGCTCACCACAACCGGGGATCCGTTTTCATCGAGGGTGATGCAGTGCTTCGGGCAAAAAGCCGCACAGATCCCACACGCCTTGCACCAACCCCGGAAGATATCGATGTCATAGCCTTTCTTGGACTGCTTCTCCGCTCCGGAACGTCCCGCTTCTTCATTCTCCTCGGTTCCCGAAGCCGGACTCGTTCTTGACGGTTCGTCGATACTTCTCTGGTCGCTCATGGAGAAATCCTTGTAAAGGGCTTCACGTCATGCCACTCTCAAATACGACGTACCGGGAGCGTCCCACCTGCGCGCGGCTCTCGATCAACCGAAAAGGCGGTCAACGGTCCAGCAACGAGCTCACCCGCATCGCCTTCTTAAGATTTCATTGCTCTGGATCGGAGTCAAGCTGGCTTCTTCGACTCCAGCACCGCGCGCTCACCCAGGTTGCCGTAACGGTGGTAATTGTTGCAGATGGACTGTTGCCGCAGGTAGTGAAGCATCTCCATACGGCCTTCCATAAGAACCGGGCTTCGCGCGATGTGGAAACCCGTCTTGGCGGCCGCCTCGAACACTTCATCCGGCACGCGGTCGACCCCGGCGTAGCGAATCCGCGAGACGACGGGAATGCTGTCGATGAGATCCCTGTCCGTTTGAAAAACCAGTGGTCTCCCGCCAAGAAGTCGCTTCCCCTGCTCGCCACGTAGAAAGGCGACCACACCATTGTCCAAATCCTTGGGAACGCTCACACGCAAGCCGCAGCCCGCAATGAGGGACGCAGCGATCCGCCCGATCGCCTCGAAGAGCGAATCGGCCTCGTGCAGCCGCACCACAACCGTCCCCACCGGCAGGTAACGCAAGAAGTTGTCCTGTCCCCTCAGATGGAAGAAATCCCTCGGCTTCTCAAACACTTGCTCGAAACGGAACAGGTAGCTCTTGATGGCGCGGACCGCCTTTCGCAGGTCGGAGGCAAGCTCGGAGCACTCACCCCACTGCAGCTTGAGCTGCCATTGCGAAGCCAACCGAAGCAACGGGTGATCCTTCTCAAGGGGTCCCACTTCCGGAAGGCCTTCTTCCTCAAAATCCATGAGGAGAGCGACATAGTCGGGTCCTCCCGCCTTCATGCCCGCACCCAGAACGGACTTGCCCATGCCCCCGAACGGCTGCCGCAGGGTGATCGCTCCCGTCGTGGACCGGTTGATGTAGAGGTTCCCCGCCCGAACCTCCTTTTTCCAGAGCTCCTGCTCCCTGGAATCAAGGCTCTCGAGCCCCGACGTGAGCCCGTAGCCTGTCTGGTTGGTGATCTCGATCGCCTCCTTCAAGTCACGGGCCTCGATGACCCCCAGCACGGGACCGAAAAGCTCAGTCATGTGCGTAAAGGAGCCCGCCTTCACATCCCACTTGATCCCGGGCGTCCACAAATGCGGGTTTCCTTCGACCGGACCGGGCTTCAGTGCCCACGACTCGCCAGATTCCAGCTCGGTCAGCCCGCGCTCCAGGTCTCCCGACGGGGACCGAGCCAATGGCCCCAGCTTGTTTTTGAAATCCCAGGCGGAGCCCACGCTGAGGCTTTCGGCCGCATCCACCAATTGTCTCTTGAAATCAGGGTCTTTGTAAACCTCACGCTCCAGAATGAGCAGTGAGGAGGCCGAGCATTTTTGACCTGAATTCCCGAAAGCGGAGACGATCACATCTTTGATGGCTTGGTCCCGATCCGAGAGCGCCGTGACGATCGTCGCATTCTTGCCGCCCGTTTCCGCACTCAAATTTGCGGAAGGGCGCTCCTCCAGGATCTTGAGTCCCGTCTCGGTGCCACCTGTAAGGATGATGACGTCCACGTCGGGATGGCTCGTGAGTCTAGCCCCGGACCCGGCTCCCGAGCAGGGCACGAACTGCAGCGCGTTTTTCGAAACCCCGGCGCTCCAGAAGCATTCACAAAGCAGCCACCCCGCCAGAACGGCGTCCGATGACGGCTTGAAGACAACGGTATTTCCCGCTGCGAGCGACGCAGCAATTCCTCCGCACGGGATGGCGATCGGGAAGTTCCACGGCGAAACAACGACCGCAACCCCTTTCCCCTTGGCCTTCACCTGCGGGAGGGTCGTGAACGCTTTGACGGAAAAGGGGTAAAACTCAGCGAAGTCGACCGCTTCAGACACCTCGACGTCCGCTTCGGTGAAAACCTTCCCGGTATTCGCGGCAGCAGCTCCAATGAGATCGCCACGGCTTCGGCGAAGCTCCACCGCCACCTGCGAAAGCACGGCGTGACGCTCTTCCAGTGTCCGCGCTCGCCAGCCGTCGGGATCTGCCTTCGCCACCGCGACGGCACGATCCACATCGTCCCCACTTGCCAATGCGAACCGGGCCACGCACACCTGCTCCGGGAGCTGGGACGGATCGACGCAATCGCGTGTCTCCCGCCCCGAGAAGATCGCCTCACCTCCAATGACAAGTGAAATCTCGACGGGGTTATCGGAAGGGCTTTTCTTCCACTTGCTGCGAATGGCGTCCGCCCACCGTCGGTTGGCCGAAAGGGACCAATCCGTATCGGGCTCGTTCACGAGCTCCCCGTCCCAGTAGGTCCCCCTTGGCTCG
>CALBZH010000424.1 GCA_937889795.1 uncultured Syntrophobacteraceae bacterium
GATATCCACTCGTGACTGGAGTTCAGACGTGTGCTCTTCCGATCTAGGGTGATGCATTGCCATCCGGTGATGCGGTGTCCAAAAGCGCATGCAACGAGTGCCACAGATGAGCTTCGCTCCGCCCGTGGCGCTCGTCCCAAGGGGAGCTCGTTCTCCCGGGGCCTCGGGGCTGATCCTCTCTCCGCTCGTTTGCGCTCAGTCAACCCGGCGAGGCTTCAACCGCCTACTGAATCAGACGCCTTCGCATGGTGTGCAGAGCCAGCGGAAAAAACACGACTGTAAACGCGGTCAGATAGGCCACGCTCCAGAGCTGTGAACCGCTCAAATGCCCCATGGCCAGGTCCCGGGTGATCGTGACCAAATGAGTAAGCGGAAGGACCATCGCTAGGTGCTGGGCCCAGGCAGGGAGATTGTCGAGGGGGAAGAAGGTCCCGCTGAAAAGAAACATCGGCGTGATAAACAGGAAAATCGGAAGGTTGAATAGGTCGATGCTGGCGAGAATGCCCGTGAACACCATTCCGATCGACCCGAATGCCAGCCCTCCCAGGAAGGCAAGCGGGAGTATCCATAGACCGTGAGGGAATGCCACCAGTCCGAAACCGCTCACGACCCCCAGCATGAGTCCGGTCGCGATGACCGACTTCGTCGCTCCCCAGACAATCTCGCCCGTGATGACCTCCTCAAGGGAAAGCGGGGTAGCCAGAATGGCGTCGAACGTCTTCTGGTAGTACATGCGCACAAATGACGCATAGGTGGTTTCGAAGAATGCGTTGTACATGATGTTCACCGCCAGAAGCGAGGGTGCGATGAATTGGACATAGGAGATCTGAATTCCCCGGTAGGGAACCTGCTGGATGAAGACACTTAGCCCTACGCCGAACGCCAGTAGGTAGAGGAGCGGCTCGAGAATCGGGGGCAGAAAGTTGATCTTCCAGATCCTGCGGTAGACGACAAGGTTGCGCTGCCAGACGCGCCAAAACCGTCTTGAAATCCTGAGCGTATTCATAGCGGTAACCGTCATTCGCGAAGCTCCCTTCCCGTGAGAATCAAAAAGACATCTTCCAGGGTGGCCAGTCGGAGCGTGCAGTTCTGGTGGCAGTAGTTTTCCCGGATCTTGCGGAACAGGTGCTCGTCCGTCGCATCGTAGATGACGAGCCGGAGTCCAAGGTCCTCATGGCGAGCTCCATTCGCACGGATCATGGCGCGCAGCTCATCCGACGGTTCCGTCACCTCGATCACCTCACGGCCAGCATGCTCCCGCACCAAGTCAGCCGGCTTGCCCTCCACCAGGATCTTTCCGTGGTCCATGATGATCAGCCGATCGCACAGCCGGGCCGCCTCATCCATGTAGTGCGTTGTCAGAAGGATCGACAGTCCATCCGAACGTAGGTCCTCCAACCGTTCCCAGACTTGGTGGCGTGCCTGGGGGTCCAGTCCCGTCGTCGGCTCATCGAGGATCAGGAGCTCCGGGTCGTTGATGAGGGAGCGGGCGAGGACGATCCGCCGCATCATCCCTCCGGAGAGCTCCGTGACCTTGGAGCCCCGTCGGTGGTCGAGGCCAATGAAGCGCAGGAGCTTGTCCGCCCTGGCACGAGCTTCTTTGCGCGGGATGTCGAAGTAAGCGGCGAAAACCTCCATGTTTTGCTCGACGCTCAAATCGGGGTCCAGGTTGTTGTCCTGCTGACAAACGCCAATAGCGTACTTGATTGCCCGCCATTGAGTCTGGATGTCCATGCCGAAAATCTCAAGCTTTCCCCCGGACATGGGCGAAAAGCCATAGATCATGCGGATCGTCGACGTCTTGCCGGCGCCGTTGGGTCCGAGCAATCCCAAACATTCGCCCGCGTAAAGGTCGAAGGACACGGAATCGACGGCAACGAAATCACCGAAGGTCTTGCGAAGCTCTCGAGCCTGGATGATGCGTTTGGGACGTTGGGGCACAGTGTGTTACCTTTCTTCTGCGGACTGTTCTGAAAAGCAATCTCCGTTGTGCACAGAACATAAACGGGGCAGGGGACGGGAACAAGGGAAAAGGACCCGGCGTTCCCATGTACGGGGCTGTGGTGTCGCGCTGTGGGGGAGAGAAGATGAACGAGAACGACGGACCTTTGAGTCAGGTCTCAGGCGGCGTCTGTCTGAATATCATGGTTCAGCCGAGGTCGTCGAAGAGCGAGCTCGCCGGCATGCAACAGGGTCGTCTGAAAATAAGAATCGCCGCTCCGCCGGTTGATGGAGAAGCCAATGACGAGCTTGTTCGATTTCTCGCCCGCCTTTTCGGTATGCCGAAATCCTCCGTCAGCATCCTGCAGGGGCAGCGGGGAAAACAAAAGCGGGTTCAGCTGGCCGGGATGAGCCCCGAATCCGTTCGGACGAGACTTCGAGAGCATGGGATTGACTGCTGAGGAGCAGCGTTGGTGATCGGATCCCATCCGCGCAAGTTCGGTGTCAGCATATTCTTTTTGAAAATGGCATACCAGGTGTGTTAAAGGCCATATTGGAGCTTTCCTGTACCCATCGGAAGTGGAGACGGATTCGAAAGGAGAACAAATGCGTGAAGCGGTTATCGTGAGTGCTGTGCGAACACCTCTAGGGAGCTTCAATGGTTCGCTGAGCGGCATCGGCGCGACCAAGCTCGGCGGGATGGTCATCGAGGAGGCCATTCGAAGAGCGGGCATTGCGAAAGAGGAAGTGAACGAAGCCATCATGGGCATGGTGCTGCCCTGCAGCTACGGGCAGAACCCGGCCAAACAGGCTGCGGTGCTCGCGGGGATGCCTTGGGAGATCGAGTGCATTACGGTCAACAAGGTGTGCGGCTCCGGGCTCAAGTCGGTCATGTTGGCGGCCCAGGCCATCCAGGTGGGCGACGCGGATGTGGTGGTCGCCGGCGGCATGGAGACCATGAGTCTAGCGCCCTTCTACCTGGACAAGGCGCGGGCCGGCTATCGGATGGGCGACGGCGTGCTCCATGACCACATGATCCATGATGGGCTGTGGGACATCGTGAACGACTTCCACATGGGCATGTCGAACGAGCTGTGCTCGGAAAGATACAACGTGAGCCGCGAGGACCAGGATCGCTACGCCGCGGAGTCCTACCGGCGTGCG
>CALBZH010000425.1 GCA_937889795.1 uncultured Syntrophobacteraceae bacterium
CATGAACCGAACGCTCTTGATGCCGCAGTCATGGGCCAGGTGCAGGAACGCTTCGATCTCTCTCACGTTTTCCTTCATGACCAGAAAGCTGAACCAAAAGTCAGACGCATGTCCTGATTCCCGGGCCATGTCCACGAGATACGACACGTTTCGTTTAACCTTCCCGAGATCGTGCCCCATGATGCGTCGATAGGTTTCAGGAGCTCCCGCGTGTACCGAAAACCGGATCGAGAGCCGGGTTTGTGACAGCAGATCAGAGAGCCGTTTTGTCAGCAGGAAGCCGCTGGTATTCATGTGCAGGACAAACCGGCTCTTCACGGACTGCTCGACAAAATACTCCAGGTCTCCCAATAGTGGCTCGCCTTGTCCATGCACGGCCAGCACTTCCAGGTCCTGAAAACACGGCTCCAGCCGATCCAGGAGGGACGCACCCATTCTTCGGACCTTGGTGTGCCTGAAGTGGCACATGGCGCACGAATGGGGGCACCCTCGCACCGTCTCAAGAAAGACGACCGGGGGGTTGTAGGGCACTTCCACCGCCCGGCTCCGCACCGCCTCCATGTATGGGGAAAAGTCTCTTTCTGGTCTCATTGGATGTCCGAAAGGCGTATGCCGGAATCAATCCGGAAGGCTCAACCGCAGCTTCAGCTCCGAGGTCAAGCGGCGCAGGTTTTCGCAAAAGGCACAGGCGCTCAAGTAACGCTTCATACGACTGGGGTTTCTGCGCCACATTCCGAAGAGCTGCCTCCAGAACTGCACGCCTGCTCGGGATTTGATCCCCTGCCACCACATGAGCTGCAGCAGCATGGAGATGTTGGTACGGATGACTCGCGCCGGGGGTGCGGCTTGAGAAACCGAGCCGTTGCCTTCCGAGCGGCCTCCACCGTTCGAGGAAGCCAAAGCGCTGCGCATCGGGCGCATGCGGAGGTGATACTGGTAGGTCCTCTCCAGAAGATGCTCCGTCGTGTAGAGATGATCCCAGACGGCTGCGAGATCGTGCGTAATGTCTTTCAGGGGACGGGTGGTCTGGAAAGTCGGCTTCCATCCCAAGGAGTCGCCGTGGGCCTTGATATCAAGAAGTCTCCCCTCCGCGTGAAGCCTCTTCCACAATCGCGTGCCGGGCGGAGCCTGGATCAGGCCCACCATGACCGTTGGGAGCGCCGTTTGGTCCACGAAGGCGCAGATGCGAGCGGCCACGTCCGCCGGCTCGCCGTCGAGACCCAAAATGAAGCTTCCGATCACCGAAAGGCCATTTTGGGTCATCGTGTTGACGGAATCGACCATCGAGCTTTCGACGTTGTGAATCTTGTGGATGCACCGCAGAACATCTTCATCCGGGCTTTCCAGGCCAACGAAAACCTTGCTGAAATTGGCTTCGGTCATCAGGTCGATCATTTCCATGTCGCGGCCCAGATTCACGGAGACCTGCGTGATGAATGAAAAGGGCTCCCCGCTTTGCTTCGACCAGGGCAGAAGACTCTCCAGAATCGCTTTTGCGCGCCCCCGGTTTCCGATGAAGTTGTCATCGCAGATAAACATCTCCCCCCACCAGCCAAGCTGCCTAAGATTCTCCAACTCCGCCACGACCTGGTCGGGATCCTTGTAACGGATCTTGCGTCCAAACAGGCTCACGACATCGCAGAATTCACAGTCGAACGGACACCCGCGCGATGTCTGGACTCCCGCGGTCAAATAATCGCCGGGATGGACCAGGTCGTACCGAGGCACCGGTGAGCGGCCGAGCTCCGGCTTCACGTCACAGGGGAATACCCCGTTGGCCTGTCCTTCGCCGAGCGCACGCACGAGGTTTTGAATGGTATCCTCCACTTCGCCGAGGAAAAGGAAATCACAGCCGGCGTCGAGGACCTTCCGGGGCACGGCCGTCGCGTACGGACCGCCCGCCACCGTGGTTTTTCCTCGCCGGGCGGCCTCCTGGCACAGGCTGAGGAGCCCCTCCTTCTGGACCGCCATGCCAGTCACCATGACCAGGTCAGCCCAGTGCCAGTCGTCCTCGGTGAGCTTCCGGACATTCAGGTCAACCAAGCGAAAACGCCATTCACGGGGAAGGAGTGCGGCGATGGTGAGAAGCCCCAGAGGCGGCATGAGGCTCTTTGCTCCGGAATGCTTCACGAGCAATTCCAGAGACCAAAAGGAGCGCGGGAATACAGGATTCAAAAGCAGAGCCTTGGTCATCGGCTTTCCCTGAGCTGTTAGGCGAAGCTCTCAGCCACACAAACCCGAATCATGGTCGCGAGGGAGACACTATACCAAATCCCATCGTGCGACCGTAACTTCAAATCACGAGTCGAAAGGCCGGTTGTTGCATCTTCTCCGTCGAAATGGTAACCACTACCCACACAGGAACTGTTCGGTCTCGAGACTGATCCATGCAAACCAGTGAATGACAGCCGGTTGCCTGTCGAAGCGGACTCTTCAGCGCAATGAACGATCGAACCGTCGCATGCCTCAGGTTGGTGCATGAACGTTGTACTGGCGACAGCGCCCCACAGTGACAGCCCCTGGAACAGAGAATCCTTTCCGCCCCTGGGTTTGCTCTATGTTGCCGGAGGACTTCGTCATCACGCTGGAATCACCGTGCATGTCGTGGATGCCTATGGAGAGAGCCTCGATGTGGAGCAAGCCGCGGAAAGGCTTTTGGCGCTTTCCCCGGACATCATTGGTTTAACGGTCACAAGCCGCAACGTCGAGGATGCTCAACAGCTCATCGCCGCATGCAAGGCGGCGCGGCCGCAGTCCGCCATCGTCGCCGGCGGGATTCATCCGACCTTGTTTGATCGCCTGCTCTTGAAAGAGATTCCCGAGCTGGATTTCTGCATCCGAGGCGAAGGGGAAGAGAGCTTTGCCGCCCTTTGCAGGCGCCTCACAAAGGGGAAGGACGTCGCGGGGCTGCCGGGGCTTTCCTACCGTTCCCGCGGAGACGTTGTCAGGGGGCAGCCTCAACGGGTTGAAGATCTCGAGATCGGAAGAGCGTCGTGTAGGGAAAGAGTGTAGATCTCGGTGGTC
>CALBZH010000426.1 GCA_937889795.1 uncultured Syntrophobacteraceae bacterium
GAGATATCCACTCGTGACTGGAGTTCAGACGTGTGCTCTTCCGATCTTGGGAGCTGCCGGATCTGCGGCCGGACACCAAATCCAGGATCATGAGCATCATCGGGGAAAAGACGCCCATCGCAATCCAGAATCCCATCGATCTCACGGGTCCGGGCTTCCTTCCCAAGACCTACGTGCCCGTACTCGAAACGGTCCTCCAGGAGGATTTCGATGCGTATCTTGTCGTTTGGAATTTCAACCCCTTCATTCGCGTACCGCTCGTTGAATTTGAAACGATGGTCAACCGATATGCGCACAAGACCATTGTGATGGTCAACCTGGCGAGTCGCATGGAGGTGACTTCCCTGAGCGAATCCCTCGCGGCACGGGGGATCTGCTGCTATCCAACACCGGAAGCCGGTGCCACGGCCTTGAACGCGCTGCTTTCCCGTCACCATTTCCTGAAGCGAGAGGAATTGCGATGATTCTGCCCGAGCATGAAGCCAATCGGCTTCTCGCCGATGCTGGCCTTCCGATGATCCCCATGCGAGTGGTCCACTCCGTGGATGAAGTCCAGAAAGCGGCCGCAAGCTTTGCCTGCCCGGTGGTGCTCAAGCTCTCCTCGGCCAAGCACACGCACAAAACGGAGATTGGCGGGGTAATCCTCAACCTGTCCACGAGGCAGGACCTGACGAGTGGTTTTGGCAAGCTGCAAGCGCTGCGCGACAGGCTCGACGAGGAAGCACTCATCATCCTCGAGCCCATGGCGGAGGCGGGGGCGGAATTTTTCGTCGGTTTTCAGAGCCACCCGCAGTTTGGCCCCGTGTTGAGCTTTGGTCTGGGGGGAGTCTCCCTCGAGCTGTTCAAGGATGTGGCTTTCCGCCTCCTCCCGGCAGGCGCCGCGGACTTCCGCGAAATGCTGTTGGAGCTCAAGAGCTGGCCGAAAATGCGGGACGGATTTCGGAGCCTTCCACCCGTGGACGAGGAATGTGTCATCGACCTTCTCCAGAAAACAGCCTCATTTGCTCTGGAGCATCCGGACGTTGCCGAGCTGGACTTCAACCCGGTCATCATGACCGCGCAGGGCTCCACGATCGCCGACGCCACTGTCGTTCTGAACCGTTCGTGAGCACAGTCTTGTGTCCGATGACCGGACAGGAGAACAGGATGACGCTTCGAAAAAGTCACCGTTGGCTCCTCACGGTATCCCTGGGCTTCTTCCTTCTTGCCGTGGCGATGCTCGCGTCTCCCCGGATCTTGCGTGACCGATACGACGCTCGTATCTCCAGCCAGAGACGCCTGGTGGCGGAGCTTGAGGTCACGGACCTTTGTCTGTTTACCGATGCCCGGTACGCGAGACATCTGTCTCAGGCCGACTGGCATTCGCCGTTTCAAGACAACCCGACCACGCTCGATTACTTTCCATCCGGCTCCATGGTGATGCCGCCCGAGACTCTCAGGGGAAGAAGCCATGCAATGGGCGAGAAAACAAGTCAACTTCATTGACTTCGCCCTTTCCTCGATGCTTCGAAGGACGGGCAAGAATCTGGCGCTTCTGCTGGTCTACACGACCATCGTTTTCATGCTCGCGTCGGTCATGTTCTTCTCCATTTCCATTCGGAACGAGGCATTGTCGATCCTCGACGCCACGCCGGAGATCGTCGTGCAACGCGTGATGGCCGGCAGGCACGAGATCATCCCCCACGGCTATGCCGAGGAGATTCGCAAGATCCGCGGAGTGGGGGCCGTCAGGAGCAGACTCTGGGGATACTACTATCACCCGGGAGCAGAGGCGAGCTACACGCTGATGGTGCCGGGGCAGGTCTCGCTCCGTGATGACGAGGTTTCGGTGGGACATGGCGTCCTCAGGACCTGGCCCACGCACCAGGGCGGTGAGATTCTCCTCGAGAAGTCCGATGGACGGGTTGTCGCTCTCAACGTCACCCAGCTTCTGGATGCCGAAACGGAGCTTGTGTCGTCCGACCTGATTTTGATGAGCGACAGGACCTTTCGAGCGATCACCGGGATGCCGGAGGGATATGCCACGGACCTTTCGGTCTCCGTGCGCAACCCGAAGGAATGCACCACCATCGCCAAGAAAATTCGGGACGCGCTGCCTGACTCGAGGCCCATCATCAAGGGCGAGATCCGCCGCAGCTACGCGACAATTTTCGACTGGCGCAGTGGCTACGTGCTTGTCCTTTTGAGTGGAGCGGTGCTTGCCTTTTTCATCTTCGCGCTTGAAAAGGCCACGGGATTAAGCGCCGAGGAAAAGCGGGAGATCGGGATTCTGAAGGCGGTGGGATGGACCAATTCGGACGTTCTCATCCTGAAGTTCTGGGAAGGAGCCATCATCTCGCTGACCGCCTTCCTCCTCGGGGTGCTGGCCGCTTATGTGCATGTGTACTTCTTCTCGGCAAGTCTCTTCGAGCACGCGCTCAAAGGGTGGGGGATTCTCTACCCGTCCTTCAGGCTGCACCCTTCCGTCGACGCGTATCAGATGGGAGTGCTGTTCCTCCTGGCCGTCGTTCCCTATGCACTGGTGACCGTCATCCCCGTCTGGAAGACATCGGTGACGGATCCCGATTTGGTCATGCGGCAATAGGCCTCCGTTGCGAAGCACGATGGGAAGCCATACCCGTGGAAGATGAGAATTTTGGGTTATGTGAAAAGGAAAACGAGAGGATGATGACAATTCAGGGGAGACGCGGACCTTGATGTTCAGCCCCGGCATCCTTGCGCTGACCGCGAGCTCGGCTGTCGTCGCACCCATCATGATCTATGCCTCGGGGGTCGGCGTGACCATCCTTCGCGGCTGGGATCTCGAAAGCGGCAGCGAGACGCAGTTGAAGCTCGAAAGGAAGACCTTCCTGGTCACGACGCTCGTGAGCTGCGTTATGGCGTATCAGATCTTCGCGCTGTTTATGTTTGTGTACACGACCGATCATCTCCACAGCTCCTTCATCGGCACCATGTGCGCCGCAGGCACGCTGAACGTGAACCCTTACGGCTATCCCACGCTGCACGTGAAGATGGTGAACGCGATGCTGTGCGGCCTCTGGCTCGTTCTGAATTACACGGACGGCCAAGCTTACGACTACCCGCTGATCAGACCGAAATACAGGCTCCTCCTCATTGTCGCGGCCCTGCTCCTTATAGAAACCTTTCTCCAGCTGAAGTATCTCACCGGCTTGAGACCCGACATCATTTCCTCCTGCTGCGGCATTCTGTTCGGCGACACCGAAAGGAGCTTCACGGGAGCACAGGTGTTTCTCTCATCCCGAACAAGCAAGGTCCTTTTCTACGGAAGTCTCGTGCTGGTCTTCGGGGCTGGAACCCGCTTTTTGATCCATCGCCGGCTGGGCGGCGTGTTTTCGCTGCTCAGCGTCTGGCAGCTCCTCGTGTCCCTTGTGGCGGTGATTTCTTTTATCTCTGTGTATTATTACGAGCTTCCCACGCACCATTGCCCCTTTTGTCTGTTGCAGCGGGAGGTTCATTTCATTGGATACCCGCTCTACGCCTCTCTTCTTCTGGGCGTCATCGCCGGCGCATCGGTCGGCATGCTCAAGCCCTTCGCCTCCCATGCGAGTCTCGCCGAGATCATCCCTCGGCTGCAAAGACGGTTGTGTGCTCTGTCCCTCGCTTGTCTTCTGGTCTTCGCCGCCGTTTCCACGTATCCGATCCTCTTCTCGGAATTTAAGCTGGAAGGCTATTGAGCCAAGCCTGCCCCGGGGGAAAGGATCGTCTATCCATCCCGAGCCAATCCAAACTAGCACAGTTGTGAGCAAATCGCGGTGATTCAATGGGGTTAGATCCTCTCACCATTCCAATACGGGATGATCGATCCGAGAAATCGAGCGTCTTACGTATTGATTGAGGTTGAAGAATTGTTAACGTAATTAAGTAGTTTGAGGCATGCCCCACATGCGTTCATGCCGGCATGAAATACGCTAATGCACTGGTGCCTATGCCACTGGGCAGACTGATCGGATGGAGTGTGACGGTCGACCAACAGGGCTCACGAGGATCAGGACCAGGCGGACAACCCCCTTGGGGTCTCCGTCTCTCGGCTCCTTGCAGCTGCCGAGCGGAGGTGCTTCTCATACGGGAGGAAGCAATGAAGACATTTGTGATGATGTTCTGCGTGGCGATCGTTGTGGCACTGGGAACGGAAGGCTCGGCGAAGTCCCCCAGCGATCTGAGTCTTCATGCTGATTGCATTTACTGCGGCATGCACCGGGATCGATTTGCTCACAGCCGGATGGTGCTCCACTACAAGGATGGGACATCGGTCGGGGTGTGCAGTATTTTCTGTGCCGCAAGAGACTATGTCAAACATGTCAATGAGGCTCCTGTGCTGGTGGAGGTGGGAGACTACGGAACCAAGCAGCTGACGGATGCGCAAAAAGCTTGGTGGGTGATTGGCGGAAGCAAGACCGGCGTCATGACGAACCGACCGAAATGGGCGTTTCAATCCCGGCGGGATGCCCAGGAATTCATTGCCACCTATGGCGGAAGACTGACCGACTTCGATGAAGCGATGAAAGCCAGTTACGAGGACATCTATGAAGACATGAGAGCGCTCAAGGAGATGCAGCGCGAATACGCTCGATCCAAGCTCGCTGCCTCCAGCGCCGCCAATTGAATTGATTTGATCGTTGTCGTGATGTGAGCCACCGCGCTCGATCCTCGGTGCTCGCCGTGGTGGCTCATGCATGACATCGAAGTGCGATCGCTCTAGAGAGGCGCCTGGCGTTGTACCACGCCGCACGATTCCGGTAGGCTTTTGTGTTGCTCCTCCCATGAAGTCTGATATGGTGAAGCATCAACGCATTCGACAGGGTACCGGGCAACCAATCCAAAGAAGGAGAGATAGCATGAGGAAACGATTTGTCGCATTTCTGGTGTTCTGTCTTTCGCTGTACCTGGTGAGCGGAGTACTTGCTGCGGAATCAGGAAAAATGGATCTCAAAGTCGGGGATGAGCTCTACGTCTGCGGCTGCGGCACGGATTGCGACTGCGACACCATGGCCAGGAAACCGGGCAAGTGCGTCTGCGGAAAGCCCATGGTCAAGGGAACCGTACTCAAGGTCGAGGAAGGGAAAGCAGTCATCAAGACCGACAAGGAGGAGAAGACTTTCAAGACAGTGGGACTGTACAAGTGTGGTTGTGGAGAAGGGTGTGACTGCGGCACCATCAGCCAGAAGCCGGGCAAGTGTGTGTGCGGCAAGCCGATGGTGAAGGTTGAAGTGAAGAAATAGCGCTCTGCGGCTCGGACTGGCCGCGCTCAGAGAGATCGCAGCTCGTCTACCGGGGGAGTCGTCCTTCGGGATGAAAGGCGATTCTGGCTCCCGTGGCGCTGTGCATCCTTGCCGCGTCAGTCCCCTGTGTGACCGTTCTTCCGCCCCGAGTGGCTTGAGATCGTCTCCTGACCTCGAAGCTCCCGATCCGCCCTCTAAGTCTCCCATCCATGCCGGAGCCCATCGGAGTCCGGCATGGATGGGTTGCGTGATTCGCTTCCGGTGGAGTCATGCGCCCTTCCGTGAAAAGCCCAGCGATCTCAACGTCACAGCCTTCCGAAGAGAAATCTTGCCGTCGATCGATTTTCTCTTTTGACATAGCACATACTATGTAATATGCTTATCGCCATGAGCCGAGAAAAAATGACCAGACGAGCTATGCAAGCGAAGGAAACGCGCAGGAAAATCCTGGGCGCCGCCGTGCGGCTGTTTGCGCGTCAAGGGTACCACAAGACCACCATCGCCGAC
>CALBZH010000427.1 GCA_937889795.1 uncultured Syntrophobacteraceae bacterium
GGGCTCGAGCAGTCCCTTCACCACCATCCGAGTGAGAGGCGGATGCGGCAGCTCCTGCAATTCCGATCCGCTGTATTCGATCTCGAGGCGCTGAACAGGCGTGCACAGCTGCCCCTGAAGCCTCCCCAGAGCCTGAGCCAGCGCCAAGTAGGGGCGAATCCGCTCGATATCCCGGGCGCGAATGGACGGGAAGTTCACGGCATTTCGGATGAGACCCAGCTGGAGGTAATCCACGATCTGCTGCGCGATCGCCTTGGCGACGTTGGCCTGCGCCTGCACGCTCGAAGCCCCCAGGTGCGGCGTAAAGATCATGTTTGGGAGCCCGAGGAGCGGGCTGCCGGTCGGGGGCTCCTGAGCGAACACGTCCAGGGCCGCTCCAGCCACACGCCCATCCTGAAGGGCTTCGAAAAGGGCCTCCTCGTCGATGAGTCCACCGCGGGCGCAGTTCAAGAGCCGCACACCGCGCTTCACCTTCTTCAGAGCGTCACGCCCCAAGAAATTCCGGGTCTCGGGGGTGAGCGGCGTGTGGATGGTGATGAAATCCGAGCGCTCCAGCAGCTCATCGAGGCTCACGCACTCGACGCCGAGAACGGCCACCGCTTCCGGAATGAGATACGGGTCAAAGCCAAGCACCTCCATCTTGAGCCCAAGCGCCCGGTCCGCCACGATGGAGCCGATCTTTCCGAGCCCAATGATCCCGAGGGTCTGGTGGTAGAGCTCGGTGCCCATGAATTTCTTCTTTTCCCATTTGCCTTCGCGCATGGACTGGGTGGCCTGAGGAATGTGCCGTGCCAGCGCAAACATGAGGGCCAGGGTGTGCTCGGCCGCGGCCATGGCGTTCGCGCCCGGCGTGTTCATGACCAGGATGCCACGCGCGCTTGCCGCCTGGACATCAATGTTGTCCACGCCCGTCCCGGCGCGGCCGATGACTTTCAGCTTCTCCGCCCGTTCCAGGACTTCGGCCGTCACCTTGGTCCGGCTCCGTACCACCAGGGCATCGTATTCCGGAATGATCCGCTTGACTTCGTCGGCGCTCGGAGCGTCCGGAACATCGACGGTAATCCCGTCAGCCGCTTGCATGATCGAAAGCCCACTGTCGTGCAACCCATCGCAGATGAGAATCTTCATGCCATTTCCTTCAAATAGGAAGATGTCTGCCCGGAGCTTGCTTCCCAGCTCGATTCAGCCCAAGTAGGCCTTTCTGACCTCGGGATTTCGTGCCAATTCCTCGGCCGAGCCCTCCATGACGATGGCTCCCGCTTCCATCACGTAGGCTCGATGCGCATATTTGAGGGCAATCCGAGCGTTCTGCTCCACCACGAGAATGGTCGTTCCCAGCTCATTCAACTGCTCCAGCACCTTGAAGAGCTCCTGCATCAGCAGTGGAGCCAACCCCATGGAGGGCTCATCCAGTAAGATCACCTGAACCCCGCTCATGAACGCGCGCCCCATGGCGAGCATCTGCTGCTCGCCGCCGCTCAGCGTGTCGGACCGCTGGTGCTTTCGGTCGGAGAGCCTGGGAAAGAGTGAGAACACGCGCTCGTAGTCCGTTGCGATTCGGTCTTGGTCGCTCCGAGCATAGGTCGCGAGCTTCAGATTCTCCAGAACGGTCAGGTTCCCGAAAATGTGCCTCCCTTCGGGAACGAGCCCGATCCCATGCGTGGCGACGATGGTGTGCGCAGGAACCGGGAGCAGGTCGATCCCATCGAACGTGATCGTTCCCTTGGTGACTGTCGGCCCTTCTGGGGGCGGCAATCGCATGATAGACATGAGCATGGTCGACTTGCCCGCCCCGTTCGCTCCCAGGAGCGTAACAATCTCGCCTTTCTTCACGGTAAACGACACGCCGTGAAGTGCCTCGATGTTTCCGTACTGAACGTGCAGATCATGGACTTCAAGCATAAGTCAGCTCTTCGTCGCCCAGGTAAGCCTGAATCACCCGCGGGTTCTGCTGAACCTCGGCCGGCGTTCCTTCAGCTATGGTTCCCCCGAAATCGAGCACCTTGATGTGCTCGCAGACCGTCATCACCACGCGCATCTGGTGCTCGATCAGCCAAATCGTCAATTTGAACTCGTCGCGAATCCAGCGGATCAGCTCAATCAACTGCTCAATCTCACTTGGATTCATCCCCGCTGCCGGCTCGTCGAGCAAGAGCAGCTTCGGCCGGATGGACAAGGCACGGCCGATCTCCACACGCCGCTGCACGCCGTAGGGGAGGTTCCTGGGGTATTCTTGCGCATAATGACTCAATCCCAGAATCTCGAGAAGCTCTTCGGCCGTCTTCTTCACACGCCTCTCGTTCGATCGAAAAGCTCCCGAGCGCAGAACAGCCCCAAGCAGGCCGTAGCCCAGATGATGGTGCTGCGAGATGCAGAGGTTCTCAAGGACGGTCAGGCTGTTCCAGAGTCGAATGTTCTGGAATGTGCGCGCCATTCCGAGCGCCGTGACCTGATGCGGCAGGAGTCCCGCCAAATTCTTTCCCGCGAAGACGATCTCTCCCTCCGTCGGCCGGTAGAAACCGCTCACGACGTTGAAAACGGTCGTCTTCCCGGCTCCGTTGGGCCCGATGAGCCCCAAGAGCTCCCCACCCTCCAGAGAGAGATTGAAGTTGTAGATCGCCCGAAGCCCACCAAAAAAATGGGTAACCTCGCGCACTTCCAAGAGAGACATCTAATTCCGCCTTTCTTCCGAGGTCAGAAAGCGCCGCAGCTTCGGAAACACGTCCGTCAGCTCCCGATGCCCCATGATCCCTTCGGGCCGGAACAACATGAGCAGGATGAGCAGCAGGGGGATCACCACCCATTTGGCCATCTGGAGCGGCCGAAACGCCTCCAGGATCACGGTGAACCCGATCGCGCTCAAGATCGATCCACTCAGCGACCCCATCCCGCCCAGGTAGACCATCACCAGGATTTCCGTGGATTTCATGATCGTGAACGTTCCCGGATTGATGTAGCCCAGGATGTGAGCGAAAAGCCCTCCGGCAATGCCCGCAAGCCCAGATGAGAGCATGAAGGCCACCATCTTGATCTGCCGCGTGTCCACGCTCATGAGCTCGGAGGCGATCTCATCATCGCGAATGGCCACGAT
>CALBZH010000428.1 GCA_937889795.1 uncultured Syntrophobacteraceae bacterium
ATCAAGGACAAGACCATCAAGGTCATTGCCATGCCCGCGCCGGCAGTCCGATATGGGCTGGGCGACTGCTTCGGCATGCCGGTCGGGTCGGTGACCACGGGCAAGATGCTCACGGCGTTGCACAAGCTGGGCTTCGATCATGTGTGGGACAACGAGTTCACGGCGGATGTGACCATCTGGGAAGAAGGTACCGAATTCGTGAAGCGGCTGACCAAGAAGCTCGACAAGCCACTGCCGCAGTTCACGTCGTGCTGTCCGGGGTGGCACAAATACGTGGAGACGTTCTACCCCGAGCTATTTCCTCACATGTCCTCCTGCAAGTCGCCCATCGGGATGATGGGCACCCTGGCCAAGACGTATGGCGCGGACACCCTGAAGCTAGACCGCTCCAAGACCTACACCGTGTCCATCATGCCCTGCACGGCCAAAAAGTATGAAGGCATGCGCCCCGACCTTTGGGACAGCGGCTACAAGGATATCGATGCGACCATCGACACTCGGGAGCTTGCCTACATGATGAAGCAGGCCGGGATTGACCTTGCCAAGCTTCCCGATGGCCAGCGGGACAAGCTGATGGGGGATTCCAGTGGAGGCGCCACCATTTTTGGGGTCACGGGAGGCGTGATGGAGGCGGCCCTGCGCTTCGCCTACCAGGCTGTGACCAAGCAGAAGCCGGAAAGCTGGGACTTCAAAGGGGTGCGCGGACTGAACGGCGTGAAGGAGGCCGCGGTCAACATTGGGGGAACCGAGGTCAAGGTGGCCGTTATCCATGGACCGCGCGATGGAGGCCGGCATCGACGATGTGGGAGTGGGCATCCTCTTCGGGCTGTATGATTGGCGCTTCGAGATCCTCGCGCTGATGCAGCACATCGCCCATTTGGAAGAGGCCTACGGCGTTGGCTGCCACGCCATCAGTGTGCCACGGATGGAGCCGGCCGTGGGATCGGTGCTCGCCTCGAGCCCGCCCCATCCGGTGTCCGACGAGGATTTCAAGAAGATCGTCGCCATCCTGCGCCTGGCGGTCCCCTACACGGGACTCATCATGTCTACCCGGGAGACCGCCTCAATGCGCGCGCAGACCTTCTCGCTTGGGGTTTCCCAGATTTCTGCCGGAAGCCGCACCAATCCTGGAGGCTACCTCGAAGACATCAACGAAAGCGCGAGCCAGTTTCAGCTCGGGGATTACCGATCCCTCGCCGAGGTGGTCAAGGATGTCTGCGAGCTCGAGCACATCCCGTCTTTCTGTACGGCCTGCTACCGGCTTGGGCGCACGGGCCAGGACTTCATGGATCTGACGAAACCTGGCCTCATTAAAGAGAAATGCGCTCCCAACGCCTTGTCCTCCTTTCTGGAATACGTCCTCGATTACGCGCCGCCCGAGACGCGTGCCGTGGCCGGGAGACTCATGAAGGCAGTTCGGGACGGCAGGCGTGACGTCTTTTGCTGAAGAAGGAACCGGAGAAGGGGTGATGCGAATCGAAAAGGACCTGATCGGCGAGCGGGAGGTGCCGCCCGAGGCCTACTACGGGATCCACACGCTGCGAGCCGCCGAGAATTTCAAGCTCACCGGCAGATCCATCCATCCGGAGCTGTGCGGGCCCTGGTGCAGGTCAAAAAGGCCTGCGCCATGACCAACCTGCGTGTCGGATTGATGGCGGAGCCCATTTGCCAAGCGATCCTCGATGCGTGCGACGAAATTCTGAATGGCCTGTGGCACGACCAGGTCGTTGTCGATCCTCTGCAGGGTGGGGCCGGGACCTCTCTCAACATGAACGTGAACGAGGTCATTGCAAACCGGGCCGAAGAAATCCTTGGCGGTCACCGGGGGGAGTACCGCCTGGTCCATCCGCTGCACCACGTCAATCTGAGCCAGTCGACCAACGATGTGTTTCCCACGGCGGTGAAGGTGGCGAGCATCAGCCTCCTAAAGACTCTGGAGCCGGCCGTGGCCGGCCTTCAGAGCGGTTTTCAGGCCAAAGAGCGCGAGCTCGCCGACGTGATCAAGATGGGGCGTACGCAGCTCCAGGATGCAGTGCCCATGAGTATGGGCGCCGAGGTTTCGGCGTGGGCCGAGGCTCTGGGGAGGGACCGATGGCGCATCTTCAAGTGCGAAGAACGGCTGCGCGTGGTGAATCTCGGCGGAACGGCCATCGGAACCGGGTTGACGGCGCCTCGACGCTACATCTTTCACGTTGTGGAAGCCCTCCGCCAGGAAACGGGGATGGGGCTGTCCCGGGCGGAGAACCTGGTGGACGCGACCCAGAACGCCGACGTCTTCGTCGAGGTGTCGGGCATTCTCAAGGCCCACGCGGTCAACCTTTTCAAGATTTCGTCGGATCTCCGGCTGCTCGCATCGGGCCCCAAGGCAGGTCTTATGGAGATCATGCTTCCCGAGGTGCAGGCCGGCTCATCCATCATGCCGGGGAAGGTCAATCCGGTGGTGTGCGAAGCGGTGGGCCAGGCGGCCATGATGGTGACGGCGTACGATGCCGCCGTCACCCTTGCGGCCCAGGCCGGGCAGCTGGAGCTGAACGCCTTCCTGCCACTGGTTGCCGAGGCCCTGCTTCAAAGCCTTTCCCTGCTTCAGGCTGCCGACGAGACGT
>CALBZH010000429.1 GCA_937889795.1 uncultured Syntrophobacteraceae bacterium
CCACCGAGATCTACACTCTTTCCCTACACGACGCTCTTCCGATCTTGCTGGTCCATGGATTCACGAAAGTAGCTGGCGGCCATGGTGAGCTCGTAGAGATCCGTCAGCAGCTCCGGGGCAAGGTGCTCCCATGGGTTCATGACGACTCCTTCCTCGAGACACGGATGAGCACGGACAAGGAAACAAGACATGGATGGACACGGATGCTCCCGACGGGACAATCGGTGTCCTGCTCCGCACGGTCCCCCGCATACCTCCCGTAGAACTTCTCATCAAAGGCAATCCGTGTCCACATCGTTTTCCCGCCCCTCCACCCATGACCCCGTCCAGGCCATCAAACCCTTCCATCTGGCCCCTTGTCCGTGTCCATCCGCGTTGCTTTCGTCTGTGTCTATCCGTGTGGGCTTACCGTCCCATCACCGCGTCCGCACCAACCGGGCACCGTACACGCGCTCCATGCGCTTCAGGGCAAAACCATGGGCTTCCGCGTCGAAGTCCGCCACGGCGTCAACGGGAACGACGGGGGTGTAATCCCGATTGCGCAGGTCACCGACGGTGTCCATCACACAAATGGAGGTGACCACGCCGGTGACCCAGACCTCTTCGGGGGCCGTTTCCGCGAGGAGACGGTCGAGGACCGTCCCGTAGAAGGCGGAGAAACGCGTTTTGTCAAAGACATGGCTTCCGGGGGGCGGCGTCAGCGCCGCCAGGATCTCAGCCCCCCAGGAGCCACGCACGGCATGAGGCCTAAAGAGCTGAAATTCTTTGTCGTTTGCGGAATGCGCGTCTCGTGCGAAGAGAACGGACTGCCCGTCTGCCTGGAAGACATCCAGGAGGGACCGGATGACCGGGATGATGCGACGGGCATCGTCGCCGCAGTAGAGCGCCCCCCTCGGATCCATGAAATCGTTAAGCATATCAATAACTAATAGAGCCTTCCGCATCATGAAGCTCTCCTGATTCTCCCTCCAAGGCCATCCGGACCGAGACCGGGCAATAACCTTTCCGGATAGGGGGAGCCGCATGCGTCTTCGGACACAAGCCGAAAGGGCGCTCGTGCTGCGGATCGCATCCTTGTCGGTTGCGTCCTGCCCCTCAAACGGGGTATAGTCGTTGCCCGTATCCTTGTTCTATTGTAGGTGCTATGACCTTCGATGGAAAGCGGCTTCGGCCTTGGGTACTGCATTTAAGGGAGCGACGCGATGCGTTATGAGCCCATCGAGGTCGAGACTCGAGATGGCTATTGCACCTCCCAAGAGCCAGCGTCGTTCGTCTGGCGGGGGAGGGGCTATACGGTATCGGAGGTCCTGGACCGATGGTACGAAGGCTACGTTGGGCCCCGACGCGTACCGATGCGCGTCTTTAGGGTGAGAGTCGGCAAGGATGGGGTATTCGTCTTGCGATACCATGAGCTCTTTGCATCTTGGAGCATTCTGGTTAGAGAAACAGAGGAGGCGGGTTCGATGTGAGGTGTTCCACGTGGAACATCTCATCCCCCGATTCTTCTTCCGTTTCTGAGAAGGGGATTATGGCCAAAGTCATTGCGATTGCGAATCAAAAAGGCGGCGTCGGGAAAACCACTACCGCGGTCAATCTCGCTGCTTCTCTCAGCCAGAAGAGCCAGCGAGTGCTCCTCGTCGACTGCGACCCCCAAGGGAATGCCTCCAGTGGCCTCGGGGTTCGCCTTCAGCCCAATACGCCCTCCTTTCTTTCCTTCCTCCTCGGCGAAAACGGCCCCACCGGAATCCGAAGACCCCTTGCGCCGCGATTGGATCTCGATCTCCTCCCCTCGGATTCCGCCCTAGCCGCAGCGGAGCTCCGTCTCCTCTCCTACGATCAGGGAGAGCTTCTGCTGCGCAACCGGCTGAACCGCCTGCGTGACGCCTACGACCTCATCCTTCTCGACTGCCCGCCCTCTTTGGGCCTTCTCACCGTGAACAGTCTCTGTGCCTGCGACTCCGTGCTCATCCCCCTTCAATGTGAATATTACGCTCTCGAGGGCCTGACCCTCCTTCTCGAAACCATCCGCAGGATCAAGCTTCGCTTAAACCCTCATCTCACGATCGAAGGCATCCTCCTCACCATGTTCGACCGCCGAAACAACCTGTCCCACCAGGTCGTCAAGGAAATCAGAGGTCACCTCAACTTCCGCGTTTTCAACGCGATGATTCCACGCAACGTGCGCTTGAGCGAATCTCCCAGCCATGGGCTGCCCGCTCTGTTGTATGATCCCCAGTGCGTCGGGTCGCGCACCTACAGCGAGCTCGCCGACGAGCTCCTCGCCAATCGAAAGGCTTGATCCATGGACAAGAAACGCGGGCTCGGACGCGGCCTCGAAGAGCTCCTCGCCACGAGCGACTGGCTCAAACGAGACGACATTCAGCTTTTTTACTGCCCCGTCGAGCGGCTCATCCCCAACCCGTACCAGCCCAGGCAGTCCCCTGAAACTGCCGATCTCGACGAGCTCGTTCTATCCATCAAGGAGAAGGGAGTCCTGCAGCCCATCCTCGTCACCCGGACCGATCTCCCCGACCAATACCAGATCCTCGCCGGCGAACGACGATGGCAGGCCTCCAAGCTCGCCGGCCTTGCCGATGTCCCGGTCATCGTGCGCGACGCCTCCTCAGCCGAAGCCCTTGAGCTTGCCCTCATCGAAAACGTTCAACGTCGCGATCTGAATTGCATCGAGGAGGCGATCGCCTACCAGCGCCTCCAGAACGAATTCTCTCTGACCCAGGATCAGATTGCCCAGCGCGTCGGCAAAAACCGCGCGACCGTTGCCAACACCCTGCGTTTGCTCCATCTGCCGCCCGATCTCCAGGCGGACGTCCTCAATGGACGGCTCACCATGGGCCACGCACGGGCGCTTCTCTCGGTCGAAGACCCCGCTCGACAGCAGAAGATCCGGGACGCCATCCTC
>CALBZH010000430.1 GCA_937889795.1 uncultured Syntrophobacteraceae bacterium
TCCGGAAGGATCACACACTCCTCCCGGACCCAGGTCACCAGATTTCAATTTGATGAAAACAGCATTCAACGAGCATGAGGAGCGCGACGATCGGCCCGGCAGCCGCCGTTCGGACACCTGCCGCCCACCTGCCGGGCGAGGACGCGCCCAAACAAAAAGGCCGCCTTCGCACCCTTGCGTGCGATAGCGGCCCCACTATCGGCTTGTTACCCTCCGGAAGGATCACACACTCCTCCCGGACCCAGGTCACCAGATTTCAATTTGATGGCGCCAGAGCTCTGCTGCCATCCTCGTGTCGCGATCGGCATGGCAGCCAGCGTGACGCCTACTCAATAAAGCAAATTGTGTACCATCATTCACAATTGAGGTTTCATGCGGGGTCAGGCCCAGGTGCGCCGGTGGACTGCAGGAGATCAGGACAAATCAGAACAATATGCAACATTCGGTCTAATCAATATGAAACCTTATGCAACGCCATATCGATCGGCTCGTTCATTTGCGGGCTCAGAGCCTTTGACCCGCATCATCAGGGCTGTTCACGGGTCGGGAGCGTTGTCTCGTGCGGATCGGGAGCCAGCCGCGCCTGGCCGTCAAGCTGCTGTTCAAGCCGCTGCTTTTCGAGGCGGTAGTGGTAGTCCATCATCCGTCTGGAGAGGCGATACCGCAGGTAGACGACCCACAGCACGAAGCAGGCGGCAAAGACGGCCGATCCCACAACGAGCGAGCCGCCGTCTTTAACGGCGGCGGTGCCGAGCCCTACCAGCTCCCCCAAAAAATTCGGAACCATCCAGAACACCAGCGCCAGTCCGGAAATGACGCCTCCCATTAAGAAGATGGAAGAGCCACTGATGAAAAGGGACCAGGCCACGAAGGGGTGCGTCTTTTCGTAGATCGCCGGGGGATTCCCTTCGCTCGGCTGCTGCTCACCCTGCAGCAACGTCAGGTAGACCTTCACCAGGTAGGAGACCAGGAGAATCAGGGCGATCGGAGCCCCCACGGAGGCAGCAACCCAGGCCCGCACCGGAAACGGTTTGTCGAGGGTCCTGATCTGGACGTCGTAATTGCTCAGGTCCCCGTATTTTCTCTCAAAGTAGGAGAAGTTGATGTGCGAGAGCGTCGTCCCCGCCACGTCGTAGATGATCTTTCCGTTTCGGTCGCGGACTTCGATGCGAGACTGCTCTCCTGACGACGCGGCGAGAACGATGAAGATGATCAGCTCGAGAGCCAGCAAAACCGCCACGCTCAGTCCCAGCACGACGAGCATGTTCTTCCTGCCCTGAAACACGTCGGACAAGTTGAGCTTCATGATCCTGCTCCTGGATCTCTCCAGACAATTGCCCCGCAAGTCGCGACCCGTCGGAAGCCGGGCCTCCATTCCCCCATCTTGCACGCTTATAGCATCGGTCTCCCCCGCCCCGCAAGCATGGGCGCCTCAGACCTCGGAATTGCAGATTGGCTCTCGACGCCCGACGCCTGTTCGTCGGGAAAGAATCTCAAGCTGCAAGAGAGCGAACTTCGTGGTGATTCCCGATGAGGCAGGGATGTGCCTCGCCCGGCACTCTTGCTTTGCAAATTGTCGAAGATTTAGGTAGCTTCCAAGACAAGGATGACCCGCAGGCGAGTCGGGTCTCAACGCCACATCATTCACCAAGGAATGACGGCATGTCGTCTCTTGCTCGGTGGGCATGCGTCGTGCCGAAGCTCCTTCCACCGGAGGTTTGCTCCATGCTTGAAAACCTCGATCCGGTCCTTTTGGCCCGCGTCCAGTTCGCCTTCACCATTTCGTTTCACATCTTCTTTCCCGCCTTCACGATTGGCCTGGCCAGCTGGCTCGCGGTCCTCGAATGGCGGTGGCTGGCCACCGGCAAACCGGTCTACGCGGAAATCTACCGCATGTGGGTCAAGATCTTCGCGGTGGCCTTCGGCATGGGGGTGGTTTCAGGCGTGGTCATGTCCTTCCAGTTCGGCACCAACTGGTCGGTCTTCGCGGACAAGACGGGCAACGTGCTCGGCCCTCTCCTGGGTTTTGAAGTCCTGACCGCCTTCTTTCTCGAGGCTTCCTTCCTGGGCGTGATGCTGTTCGGCTGGAGTCGAGTCAGTCCCCGGATGCATTTTGCCTCAACCGTCATTGTGGCCGTCGGCACACTCATTTCCGCATTCTGGATTCTTTCGGCCAACAGCTGGATGCAGACTCCCCAAGGGTTCCAGGTGGGAAAGGACGGCCTGTACTATCCCACAGACTGGCTGGAGGTCATCTTCAATCCCTCGTTCCCCTACCGCTTCGTGCACATGGTCACGGCCGCCTACCTGACGACGGCTTTTGTGGTCGGGGGAGTCGGCTCCTTCTACCTGTGGCGCGGACGCCATCCAGAGCAGGCCCGCGTGATGCTCGGAATGGCCATGATCATGGCCATCTTCGTGGCCCCCCTGCAACTGGTCGCGGGTGACCTGCATGGACTCAACACCCTGCAGCACCAGCCGGCCAAGGTCGCGGCGATGGAAGGACTGTGGGGAACCCAGCGTGGAGCACCGCTCCTCCTCTTTGGAATGCCGGATCAGGAACAGGAGGTGACCCGATACGCGATCGAAGTCCCCAAGCTGTCCAGCTTCATCCTGACCCACAGCCTGGACGGCGAGGTAAAGGGCTTGAAGGAATGGCCCAAGGAGGATCGGCCGCCCGTGCGGGAAGTGTTCTGGTCTTTTCGGATCATGGTGGGAATCGGCGTGCTGATGATCGTCACGGGATTGGCCGCCCTATTCCTGTATTACAGGGGACGGTTGTTTGAAACGAAGTGGTTCCAAGGCTGGTGCATGGCCATGATCCCGGCCGGGTTCGTGGCGGTGCTGGCGGGCTGGTTTGTGACGGAGGTCGGCAGGCAGCCCTACATCGTCTTTGGTGTTTTGCGCTCGGCGGAGGCCGTCTCGCCGGTTCTGGGACAGCCCATCGCCCTGTCGCTCGCCGCGTTTGTCCTCACCTACGCCATTGTGTTCGGGGCCGGCACCTATTACATCGTCAAGTTGATCGCCCAAGGACCCGCCGTGGAGGAGGACGCCTACGGGTCCCACGGGGTCCACGAGCCTCCCCTGGTCACAGACATGGTTTCGGAGAAAGGAGGCCGTCATGTTTAGCTTCGAAGGCTTCGTGGATCTGCCACTCATCTGGTTTGGCCTCATTGGAACGGCCATCTTTCTCTATGTGCTCCTCGACGGGTTCGACCTCGGGGTCGGCATCCTGTTCCCATTCGCGCCGACCGACCAATGCCGGGACCGCATGATGAGCTCCATCGCCCCCTTTTGGGATGGC
>CALBZH010000431.1 GCA_937889795.1 uncultured Syntrophobacteraceae bacterium
AGATATCCACTCGTGACTGGAGTTCAGACGTGTGCTCTTCCGATCTTCTCGGCATTGATCCTCCCTGCACCGAAGTCTATACTGCACGCGATGCGTCATGCTTTACCTTTGTGATGTGCATTCCATGCCTTCGCGACGAATCCGCCCTCCGGCACGAAGGCTGAGTACAGCGGCGGTCAGTAAGGAAAAGGCTTAATGGGTCTTCGGTCTGGTCCCAAAATACTCGTTGTCGACGATGATGCCGCCCATCGGCTGATGCTCGCGACCCTGCTCGATGAATGGGGCTACTGCATCGAGGAGGCCCCAGACGGCCAAGCGGCTCTGGATGCCATTCGGACGAAGCCTGTCGATCTCATTCTCATGGACATGCGCATGCCCAAGATGGACGGGATCCAAGCCACCAAAGCGATTGCCGGTTACAACCCCGCGATTCCCATCGTCATCATGACGGCCTATTCCTCGGTTGCAACGGCCGTCGACGCCGTCAAATCCGGTGCTTTCGATTACCTGACCAAGCCCATCGATTTCGACACCCTGAAGCTCACCCTTGAGCGGGCGCTCGAGCACACCCGGCTTCGAGAGGAAAACGAACGGCTGCGCAGGCAATTGGCCCCGTTCCAGGTCCCCGAGATCATTGGATCGAGCGCGACCATGCAGCGACTCATCGAGATGATCGGGCTCGTTGCCCCGACGGAGGCTACGGTACTCATCACGGGAGAGAGCGGGACGGGCAAGGGATTGATCGCGCGGGCCATTCACGCCCACAGCGGCCGCGCGAAGAAGCCCCTTGTGGAGGTCAATTGCGCGGCCATTCCGGAATCTCTGGTGGAATCCGAGCTGTTCGGGCACGAGAAGGGCGCTTTCACCGGGGCGGACCGTCAGCGCCGTGGCCGTTTTTCCATGGCGGACGGTGGGACGATCTTTCTGGATGAGATCGGTGATCTGCCGACCAGTGCGCAAGCCAAGCTGCTGCGAGTGCTCCAGGATGGGGACATCCAGCGTGTGGGGAGCGACATTGCCCTGCCCGTGGACGTTCGGGTCCTTGCGGCAACCAATCGAGATCTCACGAAGATGGTGACCGACGGAGCCTTTCGCGAGGATCTCTATTACCGCCTGAACGTCGTGACGATCGAAGCGCCACCCCTTCGCGAGCGCATTGAGGACATTCCGCCGCTCACCCAGCACTTCCTCAAGACCTACTCCGAAAAGAACCGGAAGACGGTCAAAGGGATCACGCCTCAAGCCATGGACCTGCTGCTCAAATACTCCTGGCCGGGGAACATCCGCGAGCTCGAAAACGTCATCGAGCGGTCCGTCATTCTCCTGCGCGGAGAGTACATCGGGGAAAAGGAGCTTCCGCCAATCATGCAGAGCCCGAGCCTTGAGGTCGCTTGCGAAGGTCCAGAGCGGATCGACCGAAGGGATGCCGCGGAGCGGGAAGGAGATGCGAGCCTTGCGGAGATCGAGAAGCAGACCATCCTGCAAGTGCTCCAGGAATGCGACGGAAACAAGAGCGAAGCCGCCAGGCGGCTTGGCATTACGCGGCGAACGCTGAAGCTGAAGCTCAAGAAGTACGGACGGGAGGATACCGACGAGGCTTGAATTCTGAGCGCGAATCAGGGATAAAAGACCGGTTTTCGGGTGGACCGCCCGTGAATCGCTCTGGCTCAATTTTTGAGGATGCGCTCAAGGAAGATTCATGAAAGACCGCAAAACAGGCGTATGGCTGATCGGCGCGCGAGGATCCATCGCCACCACCGTTCTGGTGGGGTCCACATTGATGCGAAAGGGCCTTGCCGGGACGACCGGAATGGTCACCGCCCTTCCCATCTTCGACCGCCTCCAGCTCGCTCCCCTCGAAGCCATGGAGTTTGGAGGATGGGATGTCCGCAGCGAGGCGATTTTCGACACCGCCTGCGCCATCGCTCGGGAAACGCGGGTATTCGACCGGGCTCTCCTGGAGGGTGTCCGAAGCGAAATCGAAGAATCTGAGCGATCCGTACGCCCGGGTACGGTCCTGAACTGCGGGGAAGCCATTGAGGGACTTGCATCGCCGGAATGCTCCCGCACGTCATCCCTGCAGCAAGTCATCGAACGGCTCCGGTCCGACCTGCGCGATTTCCGGACCGCCAAGGCTCTCGATACCGTCGTTGTCGTCAACCTGGCCTCAACCGAGCCGGCGATTGGCTTTGGCCCCGAGCACACCGACCCCGCCGCGTTCGAGACCTGCCTCAGGGAAAACCGGTCGGATCTGGCCCGTGCCAGCGCCCTGTATGCCTGGGCCGCCGTCGAGGAACGCTGCCCCTACATCAACTTCACGCCGTCTAACGCTGCCCTGACACCGGCTCTGGTGAAACGCGCCGAAGAGCGCTCCGTCCCTGTCATGGGAAGCGACGGCAAGACGGGTGAAACCCTGGTCAAGGCCACGCTGGCCCCCATGTTCCTTTGCCGCAACCTCGAGGTGATGAGCTGGGAAGGGTTCAACTTGCTCGGGAACCTGGACGGCCGCATTCTGGACAACCCCGCGAACAAAGCCGCAAAAATCAACACCAAGGACGCCGTGCTGGCCAACATCCTGGGATACGCGCCCCACTCCAAGGTTCACATCGAGTTCGTCCCGTCCCTGGACGACCAGAAGACCGCTTGGGATTTCATTCATTTCCGGGGATTTCTGGGCAGCAAGATGTCGCTCCAGTTTGTCTGGCAAGGGTTCGATTCCATTCTGGCCGCTCCCCTGGTCCTGGATTTGGCTCGCCTGGCCGAGCTCGCCAGCCGAAGAGGCGAATCCGGACTCATGCCACACCTGGCCTCCTTCTTCAAAGCCCCTCTGGGCGTCGGCGAGCACCGACTCCACGAGCAATTCGCCATGCTGCAGCGTTACGTGGAGCAGGCTCGGACATGAACCTTTCGTTCAGCACCAACGCGTTCACCCGCCATTCGGTCTTCTACGCCATTGAGCGCATTGCCGCCATCGGTTATGACGGTGTCGAAATCCTTGCCGACACCCCCCACTGCTATCCGTTCAGCCAGAGCGCCGCTGACATCGACCGTTTGAAGAAGCTGATCGACCGATTCTCCGTCCGGGTTGCCAATGTGAACGCCAACACGGCTGTCGGCTATTACGGTCGCGATTTTTGGGAGCCGCTTTTCGAGCCCTCTCTCGCCCACCCGGACGACGACCTCAGAGCGTGGCGGATCGACTACACCCTCCGCTGCATCGACCTGGCCCGTGAGCTCGGCTCACCGTCCATCAGCGTGACCTCGGGACGAATGGTCCCCGGCATCGCTCCGGACCGTTCTCTCGAATTGCTGAAAGAGTCGCTCCTTCGGGTCCTCGACCACGCCGAGCGCCAATCGGTGCGGGTGGGAATCGAATACGAGCCGGGCTTGCTGGTTGAAAACGGTGATGAGCTGGCAGCCATCCTCGACTCGGTGGGATCGGTTTCGCTGGGGGCGAACCTGGATCTCGGGCACAGCCATGTTCTGGGAGAAGACCCGGCCAGGGTGATGAAGACCCTCGCAGGCAAGGTCTTTCACGTTCACATGGAAGACATCCGAGCAAGGAAGCACTATCACCTGGTGCCCGGGGAAGGGGACATGGATTTCGAGCTCCTCTTCAGGACGCTCCATGCACACGGATACGACGGCTTCGTTTCCGTCGAGCTCTACACCTATTCCCATGAGCCGGAAGCTGCCGCGAGGCAGTCACTGAATTACCTGCGCCGATTTGTTGCGTAAGAATTGAAAGGA
Source organism: uncultured Syntrophobacteraceae bacterium (assembly GCA_937889795.1). Lineage (GTDB taxonomy): Bacteria > Desulfobacterota > Syntrophobacteria > Syntrophobacterales > Syntrophobacteraceae > CALBZH01. The sequence continues at coordinate 3,751 of CALBZH010000431.1, forward strand.
GTCATCGTTTCAAATGAAGTTCGCTTTCAGTGCCAATGCCTTTCGCAAGTACACGCTGCTTGAAACCATCCAGGCCCTCAAAAGATCGGAAGAGCGTCGTGTAGGGAAAGAGTGTAGATCTCGGTGG
>CALBZH010000432.1 GCA_937889795.1 uncultured Syntrophobacteraceae bacterium
CGACCACCGAGATCTACACTCTTTCCCTACACGACGCTCTTCCGATCTTATTCGGTGCGGACGGCCGCGCAAATGGGCTTCTCGGGAATCGTGCACAGCGTGTTTTTCGGAAAGGCGGTCAAGATGGCTTGTGGGCACGCGTATACGCATGCCCACAAGGTGGCTCTGGACCTGGAGCACCTGGCGGCGTCCGCCAGGGAGGCCGGTTACGGTGCCGGCCTGTGCCGGGAGCTCGCGAGCGCGAACACCGCCCAGCACGCCCTGGATATTCTGCTGGCGAACGGGGCGCACGACCTGATCGAGGGCGTCGCCCAGCAGGCCTTGGCGCAGTCGGTGCGTATCGCCGAAACGGTACGCGACGTCAGGCTGCTGCTTTTCGATCAGAAGGGCAGCCTACTCGCGGATGTAAGCCACAGGGGGGAGCAATTGGGATGACGGTTCAATGGCCCATTCAGCCTGAGGAATGGTCGCCTCCCCTGGTCCTCCTGGTGGGGGTGGGGCCGGGGCCGGAAGACCTGAGCCTAACGGCTCACCGATGGGTGTCGCGGGCGGAGGTGCTCTTCGGAGGCAAGCGCCACGTGGAGCAGTTCGCGAGCCATCCGGCCATGAAGCTGAGCTGGGAATCGCCGCTCGAGCGTTCCTTCGATCGTGTGGTGGAGCTTTCATCCCGGTTGCGGACAGCGGTCCTGGCATCGGGGGACCCCTTCTTTTTCGGGATTGGAGGCAAGCTGATCGCAAGGCTGGGCAGGGAGCAGGTCTACACGCTGCCGGGGGTAAGCTCGGTGCAGCTGCTGTTTGCGCGGATCGGAGAGCCTTGGGAGAGCGCGAAAGTCTTGAGTCTTCACGGACGCGGGTCTGCCATGGAAGAGGGCTCCTGGGTGGACCAGGTTCGGGCCCACTCACGGGTGGTGCTGTTCACGGATGCGCACCACACGCCCGATCGGATCGCTCGGACGCTGCTTGATGCGGGACTCGAGGCGTGCGCGCTGGTGGTTGGGGAGAACCTCGGGAGGGTCGATGAGCGGGTTTCCGAGCTTTCCCTGACCGAGGCAGCCGCCGGTTCCTTTGCGCCGCTCAACCTCGTTCTCGTCAAGTCGGACGCGCTCGGGCCTGGCAGTGGAAGGGGATTTGATGAGCACTATCCCCTCTTCGGGCTGCCGGAAAGCGCGTACGCTCATGAGGCCGGACTGATCACCAAGACGGAGGTGCGCGCGATTGTCATGGGGCACCTGGAGCTGCGTCCCGGGCTGACGCTTTGGGACCTGGGCGCGGGCAGCGGATCGGTCGCCATCGAGGCGGCACGGCTCGCACCGCTCGGCCGCGTCTTCGCCATCGAACGGAGCGATGCCCGCTATCAGGACCTCAACGAGAACATCGAGCGGTTGGCTTCCTCAAAGGTCCGTGCCATCCATGGCCGCGCCCTGGCTCACCTGGCCAGCCTCCCCGACCCGGATCGAGTCTTCATTGGCGGAAGTGGCGGAGAGCTTGAAGGTCTGCTGACAGCCATCGCGACTCGATTGAGGCCGGGGGGGATCGTCGTGCAGACGGCCGTGTCCCTGGACACCCTCTCGACGGTTCGTGCGTTCTGGAAGCAACAGTCGGGATTTGCCCTGGAGCTGCTGCAGGTGCAGGTGAGCCGCGCGGTTCCCATTGGCCCCTCGGAGCGGTTCGATCCGCAGAATCCCGTGTTTGTCATCAAGGTGACCAAGGCGCGCCAGAGTGCGCCGTGAGCTGAATTGGCTTCATGTCGAAGAAAGGTGCTGCATGCATCACCCCATCCATTTTGTGGGAGCCGGTCCGGGGGATCCCGAGCTGATCACGGTCAAGGGACAACGGCTGGTGGCTCAAGCCGACCGGATCGTCTATACGGGGTCACTCGTTCCGGAATCCTTGATCGAAAGTCGGAAGGCCGAGGCGGAAGTCTTCAACAGCGCCTCCCTGAGTCTGCCCGAAACCCATGCTCTCCTCGCCGAGGCCTATCGGCAGGGGAAGCGGGTCGTGCGGTTGCACACGGGGGACCCGAGCCTGTACGGCGCGATTCAGGAGCAGATGGAGCTTCTCGACCGGGAGGGAATCCCTTACGAAGTCGTCCCCGGGGTATCCGTCGTATTTGCCGCCGCCGCCGCCCTGAAGCAGGAGCTCACGCTTCCGGATGTCTCCCAGACGTTGATCCTGACGCGGATGGAAGGCCGAACCCCCGTGCCGGAAGAGGAAAGACTGCGCGCCCTCGCGTCTCATCGGGCCACCATGGCGATCTACCTTAGCGTCCAGAGCATCGACAAGGTGGCTCGCGAGCTGGCTGCGCACTATCCACCGGAAACGCCGGTCGTGGTCGCCTACCGCGTGGGCTGGGACGATGAGCGATTCGTCGCGGGGACCCTGGCCGATATCGTCGAACGGGCTCGCGAAGCTGGAATCACGCGCCAGGCCCTGATCCTGGTCGGGAATGTGTTCGGTGCCCGAGCCGGGAAGTCGTTCAATCGATCCAAGCTCTACGATGAGTCGTTTGATCACGGCTACCGAAAGGGTCGGTCTCCTGCCTGATCGAGGAGACACGTGCGGAAGCGATCTTCCCCTCGTTCTTAATGGTCTCGCCCGCTTCCACCCGGGTGACAGAAGCAATCGGAGCTTCAGCCTATGCAAGGCAGCAAGGATACCAGGCGGTGCCAACCGCCGATTGTTCAGGATCAGGCCCAAACGCCTCGACGGGGCGATGACCGTGGCAATGGGCTCTTGTCCGTCGTGAGTCTGGGGCCGGGAGGCCGGGAGTACCTTACTCCAGCCGCTTTGAACGCTCTGGGCCGAGCGGAGGTCATCGTGGGGTATAAGACCTACCTGGACCTCATCCGGGATCTCATCGCCGACAAGGAGGTTCTCTCGAGCGGCATGCGCAGGGAGATCGAGCGATGCAACGCGGCAATCGACCGGGCCCTTGCGGGAAGTCGGGTGGCGCTTGTGTCGAGCGGCGATGCGGGGATCTACGGCATGGCCGGACTGGTGCTCGATCTGTGTCGTGAGCGCGGGGTGAAGGCTTGGACCGGCAGGGCCGCTCCATCAACCGAGGACGAGGGTCTTTCGGTCGAGATCATCCCGGGAGTTCCCGCCTTCAATGCGGCGGCTTCCCGCGTGGGCGCCCCGCTCATGCATGACTTCGCGGCGGTGAGCCTGAGTGACCATCTGACTCCCTGGGAGACAATCGAGCGTCGCCTGGTCGCCGTGGCGGAGGCGGATTTCGTTATTGCCATCTACAACCCCAGAAGCAAGAGTCGGCCGGATTTCCTGGAGCAGGCCCAGCAGATATTGCTCCGCTATCGGGCGTCGGAAACGCCCGTGGCCATTGTGCACGCCGCCATGCGCGACGACGAGTGGACCCGGCTGGTGACCTTGGCCACGATCCCCTTCGAGGACGTGGACATGCAGTCGATCCTCATCGTTGGCAACCGCTGCACCTATGCGTGGGACGGATGGATGGTGACTCCGCGGGGGTACCTGGAGAAGTACGGACCATCGCGCCTTTCCGTCTCGCCCGATTAGCCGGCATCCCCCGAATCATGAGCCTGCCCGGATGAGCCGCGGCGTGGCGGTCCATTGGCCTGGGCGACCCCGTCGCGCTCCATAAAGACTTCCCTGGTGCTTCGTCAAATTGATTGTGCAGGGTAACAAGAGCTTATCCACCCGCACCCTAAGCCTGTTTCGGTAGCGCCGCCTTCCACGGCGGCGTTCGACGATGTACCGTCGGGTCTGCGCCGCCGTGGAAGGCGGCGCTAGCATTGCGATCGACCGGACGCTCATTTGTTGCCCGTTGCCTAAAGCTGACAGAGGCCTAGTGCTCTGTCAACTTTGTTTCGCAAGGTACACCCCCCTTTGATTCCCCCCTC